>JBGOXC010000014.1:0-10141 GCA_041478935.1 Dehalococcoidia bacterium | reverse complement strand
TCTCGGCGGGAACGCCGGCACGGGCGTATGCAGCTGCAACATCGTAGGGAACGAGAAATAAAAGTTATCATTGCGAACGAAGTATACCCAGTTTTAATGTGATTGACGAATGAGATTGCCCTCCTACGCTAAAGCTTCGGAGGATAAACCACGTCGCGGAGTTTATCCCGATAAATATCGGGGCTCCTCGCAATGACTACTAGGAGGTATCGCCGATGAAAATGGCTCTGGAAGGCATCCGGGTGCTCGACGTCAGCGAGGCGGGACTGGCACCCGTTTGCTGTCGCATCTTGGCTGACATGGGCGCCGAGGTCATTAAAGTGGAACGCACGCAAGGCGGCGACCAGACGCGCGGTATTTTAAAAATCAGCGGCAATGTGCCAATATACGATATTAACTACGTCCTGGAGTTTTATAATATGAATAAAAAGGGCATCACGCTGGACCTGAAAATGAAAGAAGGGCGGGATATTTTATATAAGCTGGTGGAAAAGTCGGACGTTTTCGTCTGCAACTTCCGCCCCCATGCCCTTAAGGATTTGAAACTGGAATATAAAGATATAATCAAACTCAATCCCAAAATTATTTACACTCACCTTTCAGGCTACGGATTGCATGGGCCGGAGAAAGACACCGGCGCCTATGACTTTGTGGGCTACTGGGCGCGCAGTGGCGTGATGGCTTCTTTAGGTGAGCCGGGCACATCTTTACCTTTCCAGGTGCCGGGGTTTGGGGACAACACCACCGGCATGTACGCCGCCTGCGCCATTATGATGGCTTTATTCCATCGCGAGCGCACCGGCGAGGGACAGGAGGTCTGCATTTCTTTATTAGGCGGGGGGATATGGTCGATGGGGATAGTGCTTTCTTCCGTGCTAGCTACCGGGTTGGAATATGGGAGAATCTCGCGTTTCAACCAGAGCAATCCTATCTTTAACAGCTACGAGTGTAAAGACGGGCGGTGGATACAACTCGCCTGCATCCAAGGCGATAGGTATTGGGAAGGTATCTGCCAGGCTTTAGAGCTGGGCAAATTGGAGAACGACCCAAAATACAATACACATGAAAAGCGGATGGTCAACAACAAGCCGCTAATCGCCATACTGGATAAAGTTTTTAAAAAGAAGACGCAAAAGGAGTGGGCGGAGCGGCTGGCTAAAGAAAACGTTATTTGGACGACGGTAAGGACGCCCGGTGAAGTCGCTAACGACCCCTCGGCCTGGGCGGCTGAATATTTTAGAGAAATCGACCACCCGGCCGGCAAGAAGCTTAAGGTTATCATGCCGCCGTGGCAATTCAGCAAGACTCCCACCACCATACGTAATACCGCCCCGGAATTTGGACAGCACACCGAGGAAATCCTGACCGGAGTCCTGGGCATGAGCTGGGATGAAATAACCGTTTTAAAAGAAAAAAAGGTCATTGCCTAAAGTATAAGGAGGCAGTCATGGGTGAGTTGCTAAAGGGAAAGGTGGCGGTCGTGACGGGGGCGGGCAAGGGGCTGGGGCGCGCCGAAGCTATAGAATTGGCCAAGCAGGGCGCTAAAGTAGTGGTCAATGACCTGGGGGCGGCTACCGATGGCAGCGGCGTATCCCGCGGTCCCGCCGATGAAGTTGTTACCGAGATAAAAAAAGATGGAGGACAGGCCGTTGCCAGCTACGCCAGCGTGGCGGTGGTGGAGGGGGCGGAGAGCATTATCAAGACCGCCGTAGATAACTTCGGGCGTATTGATATACTCGTTAATAATGCCGGATTTAACCGAGACCGCATGATATATAACACCACCGATGAAGAGTGGGAATCGGTTATTAAAGTTAATCTAAGCGGAACTTTTTATTGCACCCGCGCCGCCTGTAAAATAATGCGTCATCAGGGCTACGGAAGAATTATCAACACCTCTTCTCACGCCGGGCTGGGCAACATGGGGCAGGCGAATTACAGCGCCGCAAAAGAGGGCATCGTGGGTTTTACGCGCACCGTGGCGCGGGATATGGCGCGCTACGGCGTTACCTGTAACGTTATCCGCCCGGTCGCCGGCACACGCGGCTTTATGGAGATGGTAAAAGAAAAAGGACTCCGGGAAGCGTGGGTTAAAATGTGGGGCGCCGAGCTGGCAGAAGAACGTTTAAAGCAGATGCTGGAACTTAACCAGCCGGAGGATGTCGCCGGTTTAGTCGTCTATTTAGCCTCGGAAAAAGCCGATAACGTTAACGGCTGCGTCTTTGAAGTGTGGCATGGACACATCGGTATTTTTGTTGACCCGCCGCCTTTAGAGCAGGTACTCTGGAAAGAGGGACGTTGGACGGTAGAAGAACTCATTGAAACCATGCCGACGACGCTGACTAAAAATAAAGTGCATGACTTGCCGGCTATTTTCCCATTTTAATGCAATAAGGAGAGAGAAATGATAAAAAAAATTGACCATATTGCCGTCGTTGTTAAGGATGTAGACCAAGCTGTTAAATCCTACGCCGATATGTTCGGCTTTAAGGTAATTGAAAAGAGGGAGGGGCCGGGCGGTGAATTTATTTCCGTCATGATGGCTCTGGGGGATATTCATCTGGAACTATTCGCACCGCTAAAAAAGGACAACAGCTTCTCCAAATTCCTGGAGGAAAAGGGAGGCGGACTGCACCACGTATCTTTTGCCACCGACGATATTGTTAAAGAACTTAAGAATTTGAAAGCTCAGGGGAAAAAGCTTCAGAATGAGGAGCCTATCCAGCTGCCTAATGCTAAAATAGCCTTTGTCCACCCCTCCGCCGCCGAGAATGTGCTTATTGAACTGGTGCAGCGGGGGTAACATTGGATAGCCATCAAGAAGAAAAACCCAGGCCACTGGAGGAAATGGGCGCTTTTTTCAATGCTCGTATCGATGGCTACGAAGAGCATATGCTGCGGGAAGGCAACAACATTTATGTTGAAGTTGCCCAGCTCGTCCCCAAAACCTCTAGCCTAAAACTCCTCGACCTTGGCTGCGGAACTGGCCTTGAACTGGATGAAATCTTTAAGGTCAACCCCACCGTGCAGGTTACCGGAATCGACTTAACGGAGAGTATGTTGAAAAAGTTAAGTCAAAAGCATACTGCCAGGAAAAAACAGCTCAATCTTATCGTAGCTGATTATTTTGAATACGATTTCGGTGAAAATGTATATGATATTGCCTTGTCGATGCAAACACTCCACCATTTTCCTCGTGAAGAAAAGATTGTTTTATACAAGAAAATTTACGCCACTCTAAAACCGGACGGTTTTTACATAGAATCGGATTACATGGCGCCCGACCAGGCTTTTGAAGATTTACATCTCGCGGAAAACAAACGTATCCGGGCCGAACAGGGCATTACGCAAGGCTATTTTCACTACGATATTCCCTATACGGTGGAACACCAGATTGATATGCTTAAAAATGCTGGTTTTGGTACCATAAAAATAAGCTCGCGACACGAAAAAGGTGCAATTCTAGTAGCAAGCAAATAGCTTTAGTTTTACTTAACCAATAACGGTATCAGCTTTCTTACGGTAGTCACTTTTTCCAGGTTTAACAGCATATCCAGCAGGTGCGTGGCTTTCTTCTGGTTAATCTTCTTAGAAAAATCCACATTAACCCAGAACTTGGCGATGATTTCCTCGGGGGTCATAGGATTGGTTAATGGGTCGCCTTTGACCTTGGTCACGGTCTCGGTAAATTTATGTCCATCCTTAAGCATTACCGTCATTCTGGCTTTTTCAAACTCGACATTTTTAGCTGCGGTTAACTTTATTTTCTTGATGAACTCCATTACCTGGGGATTGCGTATCGCTTGTTCGGTCATGTGCTCCGGCTTGACACTGCCGAATAAAAATGCCGTTGCCACTACATATTCGTAGTTAAAAGCGGCGTTGCCGTGCGGGAAGGAGCCAATTCTAAAGTGATGCCCGACAACATGGTCGATGCCACCCGGCGCAACTTCAAGATTGACCGACCTGATATCATCCGCTTTGATGTTGTGCTTTTTTATTAGCGCCAGGGCGCAGTCAATCGCCGAGTGGACGATGCGGCAGCAGGGATAAGGCTTTATCGTGCCGTCGTAATAGAATTTCTTACCAAGGTCTTTGGTTAACGCTTTTGGTCTCTGGCAGCCCTCGGTGAACATCTTGTAGTAGCCGAATTTACTAAAGAAGGCATCCTCCGGCCCCGTCCAGCCGGCTTTAGCCAGCTGCGCGGAGGATATGCCACCCCGCGCGGCCAAGCCCTGCGGCAGCTTGAAGGCGGTGGTCATGTCCCAGAAAGATTGGAAGGTAGTGCCGAGCTGGTTCAAGGCGATGCCAAAGGCGTTTCTCAACTGCGCTTTCTCCAGTCCGAAGAGTCGTCCGGCAATAGCCGTAACGCCGAAGGTGTTGACCGTGCCCACGCAGTCCCAGCCTAAAGTGAATCCAAAACCCGACCCCGCCAGGAGGCGCGAGGCAATATCATTGCCGACGATTAAAGCGGTCAGCATCTCTTGTCCGGAGGCATTAACCACCTCGGCAAGGGTCAAAGCTGACGGCACAGTGGTGCCGCTGATGTGCCCCGGACAACTAAAGCCGTCCACCAGCGGGCTGACCGGCTCAAAGTCAAAAGAGCGCGCCATGATGCAGTTCACGAAAGCGGCACCGGCCACCGGAACTTTATCCCCGTGAATGAGGATGGTGGCTTCCTTTTTACCGCCCTGTTCTTTAAGTAGATTTACCAGTTCCGGATTACCTGTATCGACAGCGCCGCCGATGAGGCAACCCAGTGTATCAATAATGCGGTATTTGGTGGCCTCCAACGTGTCTTTAGCGATATCCTCAAAGCGCGTTTCAAGTGCGTTGGAAGATAATTTTTCGATGGCGGAAGATTCACTTATTTTAGTCATCTGAAACCTCTAAAAAACGGTTACTTGCCTATTATTACGGGCTTTTTGCCCGGCGTGGCCAGCTTTTTCACGGCAACTTCGTTCAGCTCTACGCCGATACCCGGCCCATCGGGCGGGTAGAGATAGCCATCCTCGTAGCGCGGCACTTTCACCGCGAGGTCGTCCTTAAGCGGCGTGCTGACCGTATCCGGTATATTATAAAGATTCAGCGGCCCGATGGCTTCCTGCTCGATTTTACCTATCCACTCCGTCGCCGCGAGGAATTGCGCCGTGCAAGCCGCGCCGAGGCCGGAATCTATCATGCAGCCGCACATTACCGGCAGGTTAGCCGCCTGCGCGATGGCTACCCACTTTTGCGCTTTTAAGATACCACCGGCTTTAGGTACCTTGAGGAATAATCCGTCCGCCGCTTCTTTCTCGATAATTTTTATCAGGTCGTTAAGCTCTCTGGCGGATTCGTCGGGAAAGATGGGCACGTCCACCTTGCGCCGCAGCCTCGCCAGCCCGTCGATATCCCACCAGGGGACGGGCTGTTCAGCGACATAGACATCGTATTTCGTCACCCGCTGCAAAACATAAAGCGCCTGGTGATAAACCCAGCCGCCGTTGGCGTCAATCATGATTTTTATCTTACTACCGACGGCTGCCCTTAAAGCTCCCACCAGCTCAATATCTTCATCCGGCGTGTGGGCGCCCACCTTTAGCTTGAGTCCTTTAAAGCCGGCTTTAACCAGTTTTTTGGCTTCCGCTCCTACTTCGGCCGGTGTGCCGGAGGACATCACGAAAGCCAGCGCAATCTTGGGGTTAGACAGCCCGCCGAGGAGCTTATACATTGGCACCCCTAGCGCCCTGCCCATGAGGTCGTGCAGGGCGTAATCCACGACGGCTTTGGACTGGTTATTGGCGCGGGTGGCTTTATCCATCCTCGCTACGATTTTTTCGATATTAAAAGGGTCTTCCCCGAGCAGTATTTGGGGCGCGAAAACATTGACGATGTTGGACATAATAGAGTCCTGGCTCTCGCCCATGTACCAGAGCGAGGTATCGCCGGTTTCCGCCACCCCGGTAATGCCTTCATCGGTATGTATCTTGAGGACGACGGCGTCGGCGCATTTGGCGGGCCCGCCGGACATGACAATAGGTTTGGCGAAGGGTATAGAAACCGGGATACATTCCACCTTGGTTATTTTCATAAGATTGCCTCCGGATTTAGCTTTAGATGCTCTATTTATTTAGCATCAAATACGCTGATAAGTCAAACTAAAAAATGGTTGTGACTTAAGTCCTAGAAGCGTCTATATAATAAAACTTAGAATTTAACTGAAGGTTAGGTGTATATGACGAAATCGACAACACGTAAAGAAAAAGCAAAGAGCAGTTATAACCAGTGTATTACTTGCCGCCGGCCCTGCAGCATGTCCGGCTTGTGCATGAGGATGTGGCCCGAGTTTATTGTCGACAGACCAAAGAGAAGTGGCAACAACAGTATCCGGGGGGAGCGTAAGACCGGCTAGGCGACTAGCCTTTTACCCAACTCATAAGCGGCGGCGAGGTAATCGGGGTGGTCTTTGATTTCACCCTTTTTATCCACACCTCTGATGAGTAGTTCTTCTTTCGACTCGGCGTTGATAGCCTGAAAGAAGTATTTTATTGTTAGCTTTGGACCATCAAAAAGTTTAGCCCCTTTGGTTGCCCCCACGCCGATAAACGCGCCCCTTTTTACTGGTATATCCAGGTTTTTCAGGACGTATTTCCGTGACCACAGTGCTTGACAGCGGCTCATCAAATTCATCGTCTGTGCACTGACTGTGTAAAACTCAATGAGAGAAGCTATAATGATGGCATCAGCGGCGAGTATTTTAGGATAGATGCCCTGCATGTCGTCTTTAAGCGGGCAGGTACCATCCACCAGACAATGATAGATTTCCTTACAGGGAGTTATCTTAAGTCGGTCAACGATTATTTTTTCCACCTCCGCGCCCCCGCTCACCGCCCCTTTTAAGGCTTCATCCAACAGAAGGTCGGTGTTCCCCCCGAGGCGCGGACTGCCCATAATACCCAGAACTTTCAAAGCGCCCTCCGTGATATTTAATGATTATCGCACCATAGGGTGCCGCCCATGGCGAAGTTATCTTCTTTCATTTCTACGATTTCTATGTTTACGGCAGACGGCGGACACCCGATGTTTTTCGCAATCGCTGCGGTAACGTCTTTAACCATGCCTTTTTTCTGCTCTTTAGATCTGCCTTCCATAATTTTGACGGTTACTAATGGCATAATATTCCTCCTTGCAGACTTATCTGAAAAAAGTGTAATGCTTTAAAGTCATTGAGTCAAATAATACCCGAGGATGATATGCTCTTAGAGAGTTCGCTGAGCTAAAGGTTTTTTATTTTGAGCACGATTACCAGAACGATAAGCAGCGAAAGAAAAACTATCGCAAATAACCCGCCGAGAAGATATATTATCCAGGCAGGCATATCGAATAGTTGGCTGGGAGTTGTGGATGGCGATGGCGAAGTCGACGGGGCAAGTTTGGCTGAGGATAGGACGGTCAATAGTTCAGGTTGGATTGATGTTGGCGTTAACGATTCACTGGGTGATGACTCGGTGGTAAAAATGCCAACGGAACTCCAGGCGCTGCTTGTGCTAGTAGTGGTGGCTCTAATTTTCCAGTAATACACAGAATTATATTCCAGGCTGATATCGCAATTCCAGGCGTTAGTCTTCAGGGCGTACTCATCAATTTTAACGATGACCGGATGGCTGAAATCGGCATCGGTGGCTACGAGTAATTCATATGCTTCCGCGCCGAGAACGGCCGTCCACTGAAAGACGGGTTTGATTGATACTCCAGTGGCGCCGGGAGAAGGCGACTCTAATCTAAGGTTGACAGTCTCCATATCCATGGTGGTAGTAAACGACCATTTCTCGGACCACGGGCTGAACACCGGCGAGCAGGCACGCACGCGCCAGTAGTAGGTGGTGGCTGGTTCGAGAGCGGGGAGACGTACGGAACTCGTGGAGGTGTTGCCGCTAAAGCTGTCGGGGATAGTAGAAAACTCTGTATCATAACTGCATTGCCATTCGTAGTTGGTAACATCCTTCACAGCTTCCCAGTCAATGGTGATGTCCTTGACGCTGTGATTAAGGAGACTGCCGATGCCAGAGGAATCATTAGCTGGCGCAACCTGCACAATAGGCGAGGTCAGGGTATCGAAAAAAGTCATGATTTTAGGATTGTGTAGGTCTATCGACCATAACTGTCCGTTGCGCTGCCATAAGCCGGTAAGTGTAGCTCCATCATTCAAGCCGCGAGTCACCCTTTCGAATAATGGGTGTAGTGAAAATCTGGGATTGAGGCAGCGTTCTATGCCACCATCGGGATTAGAGTTGGCGGCGTATAAGACACTATTAGCGGAAATAACCAGCTGATTAATGGATACCCCGACGGGCATGGTACTATCAATGTTTTCCCAAACTTCACTACTACCAATGATAAAACGGTAAATGCCGACATCGGCGGTGTTGCTGGCAGCATAAACAGTATGGTTGGCTTCGAATTCGGGGTCGAATGCTACAGAAACCGCACCATCGAGGGGCGGCAAGACAGCATCCGCCGGCAGCGATTGAAAGGAAGAGCCGTTATCACTGGACCAATATATCTCGCCGGCGAAGTTCCCCGCCAGGATAGTGCCGTCATTTTCAAAATCGGGCGAAAGAGCCAGTGAATATAGTTGAAAATCACCGGCTGGTACTCCTTTGGAGTAGGTGTAACCGCTATCGGTTGTCAGATAGATTGTGCCATCACCACTGCCTGAATAAATGGTATTTTCATCTACAATAACCCAAACATCGATGGAGAATGCCGCACCGCTAATCGGGTCGCGAGTGAATCGGCACCGGTAACTCTGGCCATTGTCTTTAGATTCCCAGATGGCAGGAGCACCATTGCTCTGACCGTAAACATATAACGTCAATCGGTTGGGGCTGTATTGAGGGGGGAGGTTGACTAATGACAGGATGTCCACCCCGGGTAAACTGCTGCACAAAATCCTTTCCCAGCTAACGCCGTCATCCAGGCTACGCCAGAGGCTGTGCTCGGCGCCCGAGGTAATCATAAATATCGCATTATTCTGACTGGCATCAGGGGACGGCACAAAGTTTATGATGTTTAGAATTGTGGTATCAATCAGGCTGATTTGATTCCAGGTTGAACCTGTATCTCTACTGATGGATATGGCGCTTTCATCACCGCTGGTGGCAGCATAGATAACGCCGGTATTGATAAAATCGGGTGGTATGAGAATCTGGGTGGCTGAACCGCCGGTAGGCTCTTTATTGCTTTTGGTCCAGGTGCCACCGCCGTCCTGGCTGATAAAGATGCGACTGTTCGTGGCGGAACCAGCCAGTAAAACAACATGCTGTTCTTCGCCATACTCGGTCAAGGCGGTAATATCGATGTTAGTTGTGCCGTAAATGCTACCGCAGTTCAGGTCGGTTGCCGTTGAGTATTCCGGCGTATCGGCACAGGTTATTTTATAAACATCTCCGTTGCCGGTGCCCGTATTGATGCCGACGAAGAAGAATGAAGAAGCAAGAGTTTGATAGTCCCCGGGAAAAGCAATTACTGCCCCGCGAGCAGTGACACTGATTGGGGGAATAGAGTTATCTTTATTTAATCTGGCTTGGCCGATAAAGGCATTCCAATCTGCATTACCGATTTTATTGAATATAAAGGTATCTATCTCATCAGTCACTACGGCAACGATCTGCCGGCCGGTAATATAATCGGGTGTGAAAGCCAGCGCATAAACATCGTAATTGCCGATATCTGCATCTGTCCAGCCAGTAAAAATATCCCCTTCGTCCAATGTGTATACTCCGCCGAACTCGGAGGTATCTATATCGGCGGTGCCCACGGCAATGATGTTGTTGTTCAGCCAGGTAACGGCAATTGATGTTATTCTTGCTCCGGCTCTGCTTGGAACTGGCGGCAGCTGTAAAAAGTTCTTGCCGCCATCACTAGAACGGTATATCGACGTGGCATTAGTGTAGTAGACAGTCTTTGGGTCGGTAGGGGATATTGCGATGCCCGTTATTTCGTCCTCCACATCGCCGATAGGAGACCATCTTATGCCGCCATCAGTAGA
Organism: Dehalococcoidia bacterium; assembly: GCA_041478935.1. Classification (GTDB taxonomy): domain Bacteria; phylum Chloroflexota; class Dehalococcoidia; order Dehalococcoidales; family RBG-16-60-22; genus RBG-13-51-18. The sequence continues at coordinate 108 of JBGOXC010000014.1, read as the reverse complement.
TTTATAAAACGTATAGGTTAGTCCTTCAACATAGGCATAGAGAGTGCCGTCAGAAGCCGCCGTCAGGTGCCGGATATCAGAGCCGTTAGCTAAAACCCAGCCCCCCGC
>JBGOXC010000013.1:0-10326 GCA_041478935.1 Dehalococcoidia bacterium | reverse complement strand
CATCGTAAAACTGTCTCTCGCGGGAGTTATCCACGCGGTTGAAACGCCGCTCCATGGCATCCTTCTTGTGAGGCGACGCCATCAGCGGGTAAAACGTTGCCTGGTCGATACCTAATTCTTTAAATGCCGCCACATCGGCGGCGAACTGCGCTACCGTCTGCCCCGCGAAATTAAAAACGAAGTCCACATTCAGAGTATCAAACTGCCCTTCGGCTTTTAATAACCGCTGTTTAACTTGCTCGGCTGGTCCATTGACCCTCCCCATTGTTTTAAGCACCTGCTCATCGAAGCTCTGAACACCCACAGAAAGCCGGTTAATGCCAAACTCTTTTAACAACTTGATATTTTGTGTCGTTAGTTCACGCGGCGTTGTTTCCAGCGATATTTGTTTTATTTTAAACTGCTGGCGCAAATGCCCGATAAACCCGCCAAGCTCGTCCATCAGAACCGTGGGCGTTCCCCCGCCAAAGTAGACATCGCCAAAGATAAAACCCCGCTCCCGGTACATCTCCAGCTCCCGTTTTAGGTCTTTAAAATAACGGCGTGCCAATTCCTCATTAAAAAGGTAGCGGTTAAAACAGCAGAACGGGCAAAGCGAACGGCAAAACGGTATATGCACATAAAGCGATATCGCTTCTCCTTGACCCCACCTCCCAACATTCACCCGCGCCTCATCAATAGTATTGAGTCGGCGGAATTTCCTTCCCTCCCGCCGCGTGATAAAGCCAGCTATTTCCGCAATCATTTTCCTGATTTACCTACCAGAAAAATGATACCACAGGGAAGTGACTTTAGCTAACGTAAAACGGAGTGTTCGGCTTATAAGAAGCTAAATAAACCTGGTATATCTGATGGAAATCTCGTATAAACTTATGACAGGTTAGGCTTATATTTAGTGAGCCCATGGGCTGTCTTTTCCCAGTAAAAAGGCTTCACTAACAGCTGCCGAAGCCCTTTATAAGCCCCAAACGATTGCAGCATCCAATAAATAGGGCTTAAGAAGGCATAGGGTATCAGGGTATAGTTTTTACGGGGAAATGCCCCCAGCATGGCGATGAGAATAGCCATTGAGTTTCCCACAATAAGATTGAAAGCTGACAAATAAAATAGCGAGTCAGGAATAGGAATATTTCCGTATAAATTGATGAAAAAGGACACGGCAAAGGTAGCCCACATGATAGGATAAAGGAGAAAATTCGCTGGAGTCCCACCGATAAGCCAGGTATAGCCGAGCCACTGCCAGAATCCCATTGCCTTGATAGCTTTAAGCGGATGGCGGCTATGCACCAGGAAGGTCTGCATGTATCCTTTAACCCACCGGGAACGTTGTTTTATCCAGTTATGCAACCGCGAATTTGCTTCTTCGTAAGTAGTGGACTCAATCACACCAACCTTATATCCTTCCATAGATGCCCTGATTCCCAGATCCGCATCTTCGGTAACATTAAAGGGGTCCCAAGCCCCAATGTGCTTTAACTTTTTTACATCGAAATGGTTGCTCGTGCCACCCAAAGGTATAGGTAATTTGGCTTTAAAAAGGCCCGGCAATAGACAATCAAACCAACTGGAATACTCCAAGGTGAACATCTTGGTTAGGAAATTCTCATTTTTATTAAAGTAATTCAATGCTGCCTGGAAACAGATATAGTTGCCTGAATTCTTTCTAAAAGCAGCTACTGCCTTCTTGAGCTGCTCAGGTTCCGGCATGTCCTCAGCATCATATATAGTGAGATATTCACCCCGGGCGAAATGCAGGCCATAATTAAGAGCTTTTGGCTTGGTCTTCGGGACGCTCTGTGGTAGGACAAGGAATCTCCAGTTGGCCGATGGTTTTTCCAATTTAGCCACCTGCAAGGTTTCGTCATCATTCTCTTCTAAAAGCAAGATGATATCCAACTTATCTTCAGGATAGTCAAGTTTCTTTAAAGACTTTATCAGATTTCCTATAACCTCTTTTTCTTTATAGGCCGCAATAAGTATGGTGTAGATAGGCCAATCCCCTACATCCCAAGGGTTGCTAACATCAATATAAAGACGCTTTGGGGAGCGTTTGAATTTGCTCCAGATACACACCATAAATTTAAAGAGTATCGGGACAGCAAAGAAAAGCTGGACGACATACAGTAAGGCAATAACTAGCGAATCAACTTTAAAAAACGCCCAAACCGCCAGGCAAGATATTAAGCACGCGAAGAAAATCCATTGTGAATGAGTAATAACTTTATAAGCAGATTCTTCGGGATTTCTGTAAAGCAGCCCATGGAGAGACATATCTAAGATGCTTTCGCGATATAGCTCCTCGGAAACCTTCATCAGGTCTAGGTCGGTAATTACTATCTGTTCTATCTTACTTGTGCCAAAACGCTGGCTGAGGAAATCTATAGCAGTCTCGCTGTTTGGGTCGGCAGTCAGCACATAGAGCGTATCATCTGCTCCAAGAATAAACGGGATGACCTGATGTTTGACGATTTCTTCATGGGTTAGCATCATCGCAAGTTTTTTATCAATATTTTGTTTAATATATACAATGTCTTTCTCAAATGGCAAGCTGAAGTGTTTAGCCAGCACTTCATACAACTCTAGTCTGGTGATATATCCCAGAGTAGCTAGAATCCAGCCCAACCTCCCGCCTTTATACTGCTGATATTCTAAAGCGCGGTCAAGCTGCGTTTGAGTGAGATAACCGAGGTCTAAAAAAAGTTCACCTAACAGACCCGAGCCAATAGCAGTCTCAAGCTGGTCAACAGTTTTTACCGAGTCTATCATAACCATAATTTATTCAACTCCTCCCGCTATGACTCTCTCCGGTGTTATAAATGTTCACGTATTACTTTAGTACTAACCCCGTAAATAACTCATAAACGCCGACACGCTTAAAATAAAAACGTGGTAAAGAAACAGATAAATATTTTTGTCAAAAATTATGTTAAAAGAATATCGCCATACCCTATTGACATCACTATTTTTACCATGCTAGAATAAGATTTTCCCTGGGGCGTCTTTCGTTCCATTGGTTGTTTTTTCAGGGGGTGAATTGTTTTTCTTTTGAGGGGAAAATTGTTTTTATGAATACCATTTACGCCATCGTTGCGGCTTTCCGGCAGCACTGGAAAAACACCACCGCCAATATGTGGAGCTTGAGTTTCTTCTTCGGCGCGGTACCCCAGATTGCCGTCTTCGGCTGGATAGCAGTACAGAATCCAGATCCTCATATACTGGGTTATCTTAGCGTCGGCGCGCCGTTCGGAGCTATTTGGAATAGCGTCTTTTTCGAGCGGGTCGTGAAACGCAGCGGTAAGCTGGAAATGGAGCAGTTCGGCTAGGAAATTGGGAACATGATTAATGCTATTGGTGCTGCATTTATTCAGCAATGGAAAGAAGTCGCTAGCAGCCTGATGAACATCGTGTATTTCATCGGGGCGATACCCACAGCCATTGTCCTTGCCTGGGTAGCAAAAAACAGCGGTAACAGCGAGGTACTCACATATTTGCTTGTGGGAGGACCGCTGATAAACATGTGGAACAGTGTCATTTTCCGCACCGGATGGTCTTTGAGTGGGGAGATGAGTGGGCGGACTCTGGATTTCACGCTGGTTTCTCGCACACCCCTGATGCTGGCAATGTGGGGCAAATCGCTGGCGCAACTGGTTTACGGTATACCCACGTGGATTACATCGCTGGTTACCATGCTTCTTTTTATCCGGCAAATACCTTCGGTGGCGGACTATCCATCGCTGGTGGTCTCGGTTATTTTGATTATGGTGGGACTATCGGTATTCAGTCTTTTCATGTCGCCTCTTATGGTTCTCGTCGGCGGGAGGGCGGGATTTTTCAATATCTTTATGGGACTGGGCGTGATGATCAGCGGTTTTATGTTCCCGATAGACCGTTTGCCATACGGTTTGATGGTAATTGCCCGCCTGTTGCCAACCTCTTGGGCGATGTCAGGCGTCTGGCAGTCTATCACGGGTTACGACTCTTACTGGTCGGTACTATTTGCCTGGGGGGCATGTCTATTAACGTCAGTACTGATATTGTTTTTCACTTATCTGATGTTCCGGGCGGTTGAAAAAAGAATCCGTGTTACGGGAATACTGGGCAGATATTAATATTGCTAAGGCAGATAGTAGATAGAAGAAATGTATAACTTTATGGTTCAGGCTTACGCAACTTATAAAGGGCTTTTCTACTGGCTTAGCTGGATGAGCTACACCACGAATATTTTCGGTGGGCCGATAGTTGCTGTAATAACGTATTCGATTCTGGGACAATTTGCTTTCAGTATGGAAGCTGCACGCTATTATGGCCTGGGGATAATTTTAAACCAGATGGCTTTCGTTATAATCAGCGGCATTACACAGGCATATACTTACGATAGAGAGCTAGGAACAATATCGTTCTTTTATACGACCCCGGCTAACCGGCTGGTCAATTATCTAAGCCGTCCGTTATTCCACTTGCCCAACGGTCTGCTTGTCTTTGGCACGGGGTTAACAACACTCTGGCTCTTGCTAGGCATAGATTTTGGCATCATGAACTGGCCAGCTTTTATCCTTGCGGTGCTGATTGCGGCCTTTTCAGTAGCTGCTTTTTCCCAGCTGCTGGGTATATTTACCATCATCATACGAGATTGGACACACGCCATGGTGGTATCCACAGGAATTCTTTTTATTTTCACCGGTATGATTATTCCGGTAGAATCCTTCCCGCCGGCCCTTCAGGGATTTGCCGGGGTGCTCCCCATCACCAACGCCCTGTCCGCTATCAGGTCGGCGATAAGTGGTACAGCCTCTTCAGCGATATATATCAGCATCCTGCGGGAGGCTATCGTAGGTATAGTATATCTAACGATTGGATTTTTGGGATTTGTATTCTTTGAAAAAGTAGCGAAACGCAACGGGACTCTGGAACGTGATGAAATTTAGTCAATATGACATATAAGGAGTTGGAAATGGAAAAAATTATTGAATGTAAAGATGTCGTCCGCGTCTTCACTTCCAGGGCACTGCTGGGGAAAAAGCAGGAGACGCGCGCCCTCGATGGACTAAGTTTCACGATTCCGCAGGGTATCGTCTTCGGCCTACTTGGTCCCAATGGCTCCGGTAAGACGACCACTATCAGAATACTCGCCACGCTGCTAACGCCAACCTCCGGTCAGGCGAAAGTGCTCGGCTATGATGTCGTTAAAGAAGCCAGTAAAGTGCGGGGGCGTATCGGCTTGATACTCGGCGGGGAGCGAGGGCTATACGGACGCCTTACCGGTGAAGAAAATCTAAAATACTTCGCTGCGCTCAATCACCTTAATCGTGAAGCGGCGAATAAGCGGGTTAAGGAAATCCTCGAACTGGTTAACCTGACGCAAGACAGCCGCCGTCTGGTGGAACAATACTCCCGTGGTATGCGGCAGCGCCTGCACATTGCCCGCGGCTTACTCACCGACCCCGAGGTGTTGTTCATGGATGAGCCGACCATTGGGCTTGACCCAGCCGGCGCGCAGGAGTTACGACAGCTTATCCCCACCCTCGTCAAGCGGGGCAAGACCATCCTGCTTACGACGCACTATATGTCCGAAGCCGATGAATTGAGCCACCAGATTGCCATCATCAGTCAAGGCAGGGTAATCGTCACCGGCGCTCCTTCGACTATTAAGAGGAGCTTTGCTAAAATCGCTGTCTGTGAGGTGATTTGCCGGCAGACCCAGGCTAATGCCGTAGAGGCAATGCAGGCTTTGCAGGGTATCCAGCGCGTTACCGCCATTGCTGACGGTCCGATACAGAGAATCACCATCCACATGAAGCCCGGCACAGAATTTAAGGCGAAGGTGACGGAAATCCTCGGCAAGGGTAATATCGAATCACTCGTGATGCGCGACCCAACCCTGGAAGAGGCTTATTTAAGCATTATCAAGTAATCGAGGAAATATAAAGAGGCGGCTCATATCCAGCGGGCTGCCTCTTTCTCGCTATGACATCACCTAAAACAAAATCTAGGCTATTATCCTTTCTTTAGCCTTACTCACGATTCTTGATATAGTTTCGCCCGTTTTTTCATTGATAACAATGTCCGCGTGTCCGTCATGCGGCGTATCAGTTATGTTGATAATAACCAGTTTGGCGCCGTTCTGTTTGGCGAGCAGCGGCATCTGTGCGGCCGGGTAGACTACCAATGATGAACCCGCCGCCAGAAAAAGGTCACAAGCAGATGACCTTTCTACGGCTTCATTGGTTTCTCTTACCGGCATTGATTGACCATAAGCCACGGTAGCCGGCTTTAATATACCCTTACAGCTCCCGCACCGCGGTACCTTTTCGCCAGCCAGCATCTTCTCGTGGGCATAGTCGCGGGGATACCTTTTCTTGCAGTCCAGGCAATCCACCCAATGCATCGTGCCGTGAAGTTCCAGTATTTTGTCTTCCGGCGTACCGGATTTTTGGTGCAAGCCATCGGTATTCTGGGTGATAACACAGTCCAGCTTACTCATGTTATGAAGTTCTGTGACGGCATAATGTCCTTTATTAGGCTTAGCATCCTTAACTGCCTCCCAGAACAAGCGGTGAACCTGCCAGTATTTCTCTCTGATTTCCTCGCTGCGCAGAAAGTTGGGTAGATTAAGTTCATCGGGGTCAAACTTGCTCCAAACCCCCTGGGGACCGCGGAAGTCCGGTATGTTGGACTCGGTGCTGAAACCAGCACCCGTAAAAACGACTACTTTCTTCGCCTGAACAATCATATCAGCAACCTGTTCAATGTAGTCCATGTAAGTCCTTTCTATTTCGCCCGCACTACTGTCCTGGCAAGCTCCCACGCGTACTCGTAAAGGTGCAAGCCCTTACTCATTGCCAACAGCTCGCCGTCCGCCACCTCTATCTCACTAGCCATGTATTCTTTTAGAAGCTGGATGCCCGCCAGGTTGGAAGGGAAGCCCGCCCACAAGTCCCACGACCGGAAATAGACTACGAAGTTCAACTTACCTTCGCGCACCCGGGTATCTATCATCCGGAGGCACGGCGGGTCCGGCAAGTCTATCGAACCTTCATTACCCACCGCCATATAAGCCTGATTGGTGTTGAAGCCATCCCGCTTATACATTTCTATTATTTTAGCTATCTGCTTTTCCAAATACTGACCGTAGGTATATTGCTCCCCTTCTTTTTTGTGGGCTGTCATCAAGTAAGGCAAATAACTTTCAACATATTCCATCGTGCTCGGTGGCGGTACGCCCTGTGGCACATCTGGTATCAGCGGACGAGTGCCCGGGTATAATACCTGTATGACGACCATATCCAGCTCTTTACGCTTTTGTCCGGCGTAGCTCCCTCGGTCGATTTTATACTCATATCCCACATCCAAGGTCTTTTGTAGGCAAAGGAACCACGCCTCTGCCAGGTCGCGGGCTTGAATAAATGATATGTTCAATTGCTACTTTCTGCCCTTCACCAGCGTAAAGAACCTGTCCTGGTACTCTTCAAACACACCCCAGTGGTTTAGCTCCTGCTCCAGCTCATAAGCCTTAATCTCGCCGCGGTAAGCCTGCTGGAACATCTCCTCGATGGTTTGGCGGACGCCCACAGGTATACCGCCGTGACTCATTCCCAGCATACCCCGGGAACTAAGCTGCGCCATATTACTCTGCACCGAGCGGCTGGTCATCTCGTAAATGAATTTCAGCAGCGAGACATCCCAGAGGTCATCCTGCCCTTTGACAATCGCCGCCAGCGGGTCTCCCTTTTTATCTATTTCGTCATTCAGCTTTTCCACTACTACCTGCCACCTGTCCGAGACGATATTCAGTCCCTTCGGCTCGTTCTTATAGGTATAAAACAGCCCTGGCGCGTTAGGCCCGTGCATCATCATCAGCTTCTGGAAATACTGCCGCGCGTCGTAACTAAACCCTTCAAGATGGGTCAAGTAATAGGGGGTAACGATTTTCGGCCTCTCGGCGATTACCCTGCCCTCTCTAATCACCGTTTCATTAGTATCGTTAGATATCTCGGAGTAGGTCGGCTCCGTTAGCAGGTAGTAATAGATATTGGTCACGCCGAAGGTATCCAGGTGCTGCCGGGGATGCCGGATAATCTCGGTGTGGCGTGCCGCGTATTCAATTCTTTCGTTTTCAATATCCATTACTCGATAACCGCCAGCTCCTTTTTATAGTCATCCAGCAGTTTGGTGTATTGCGCCTCCATCTGCGCCAGCAGCCGCTGCCACTCCTCCTGGAACTGCGGTTGCTTTTCCACATCAATTTTCATCTTGGCGTCAACACCCGTCTGCTGCCGGATTGCTTCCTGTATTTTCGCCTCGAACTCGGCTTTGAGCGATTCATAAGCCTGTTTCTTTTGCTTGGCGCCCTCTTGCACATAATGGTCGAGAATATGGTGCATCCGGCTCAACACATTCTCCACCGCGGTTTTGTTGTTTTTTAGCGCTTTCAAGCCGTCCATCGCTTTTTTATTGGTCTTACGGGCGGCTTCGTTGCGGGGCAGGCTGATGTTTCTCAAGAGGATATCATTAAGGCTGGTGACGATGATTTTCCTGGCTTTTTCTTCAAATTTACCAACCTCATTCACCAAGTTAATGTCTTCTTTGAGATACTTGGCAGCCAGCTTATCGCCCTCCGGCCCATATTTCCACTTAAGGCGTTCGGCTTCCGTAGGCTCGCCGATTTTTTCCAGTTTTTCTTTAGCTATTTCAGCGGCGGTTTTAATGATACCCATTTAGGACCTCCAGGCGGTTAGCGTCTTCAGTCAATATTATACAATAATAATGCAGAAAGAATAAAAAGAGGGGCATTATATCGCCCCTCACAAAATTTAACATGAAGTAAAATTATTTCTTATTCTTTACCAGCCACCACTCCAGCGCATCGGCTAAAGCCAGCCAGCTGGCTTCGATGATATTGGTCGAGCCGCCGACGGTGTGCCACTCGTTAACGCCATCACTGGATTCAATGAGCACGCGCACTTGACTCTCCGTGCCGGTGCTTTCTTCTAAAATACGTACCTTATAATCCACCAGCTTGACCTGCTTAAGTTTGGGGTAGAATTGTAAAAGAGCCTTGCGCATCGCCAGGTCGAGGGCGTTGATGGGACCATCGCCCTCTGCCGCCGTGTGAATAATTTCTCCACCCACTTTTACCTTAACCATTGCCTCGGATATCATGCCCTCTGCGGTTTCACGCGTTGAAGAACGCCGCTTAGATTCCACCACCACCATAAAGTCCACCAGTTCAAAGGGGGGTTTATAGTCGGGCCTGGCGCGATGCAGTAACAGCTCAAAAGAAGCTTCGGCATTATCGTACTGGAAGCCGAGACTCTCCAGATGCTTGACCCTTGCCAACAGCGCTTTGACCTCTTTATCAGCGTTAGACAGGTCTATGCCAAGTTCTTTCGCCTTGGTGATGACATTGTCCTTGCCGGACTGGTCCGATACCACGGTCCGTTGCCGGTTGCCTACTTTTATCGGGTCGATATGCTGATAGGCGTCCGGCCACTTGATAACCCCGTCCATGTGATAGCCGGCTTTATGGCTGAAAGCGCTGGCGCCGACGTAAGGGGCAAAGGGGTCGGGAGCTGTGTTCGCCAGCTCGCTAACGTAATGGGCGACTTCGGTCAAGGAAGCCAGCTGCTTATCACTGACACAATTGATTCCCATTTTCAGTTTCAATGCCGGGATGATGGTACACAGGTCGGCGTTACCGCAACGCTCGCCAAGTCCATTGATGGTACCATGCACATGAGTTACTCCGGCAGCAACCGCCGCCAGTGTATTGGCTACCGCTAGGCCGCCGTCATTATGGCAATGAATACCCAGCGGGACTTTAGTTACTTTTAAAGCTGCCTTGACGGCCCGGGTTATTTCATCAGGCAAAGCGCCGCCGTTAGTATCACAGAGCACCAGGCAATCCACACCGGCTTGAGCCGCAACGTCCAGTGTCTTCAGCGAGTAATCCGGATTATGCTTAAAGCCGTCGAAGAAATGCTCGGCGTCCAGGAAAACTTCCATGCCCTTTGACTTTAAATAGCGGATAGAATCGGCAATCATGTCCAGGTTTTCTTCGAGGGTTGCCTTTATTACGTTGATAACATGGAGGTCGGAGCTTTTGCCGACGAGCGTGGCGATTTTAGCGCCGACTTTAACGAGCAGGGTGAGATAATCATCCTTCTCCGCCTTAAGACCTTTCCGTCGCGTGCTACCAAAGACAGCCAGCCGCGCCTGTTTCAGCTTAAGCTTGCTTGCCCGCTCAAAGAATTCCGCGTCTTTGGGATTGGAGCCGGGCCAGCCGCCCTCAATATAGTGGATGCCAAGTTCATCGAGCTTCTGGGCGAT
>JBGOXC010000220.1:0-2771 GCA_041478935.1 Dehalococcoidia bacterium | reverse complement strand
TTTTTCACCCTGCGGTACGTCAACCCAGTAGGAGGACATGTTATCGCGTGCCGGGTGTTCGGCGGGCATGTTCAACGCCTCAAAATTATAATAATCCCACTCCACATCCGGTCCCTCTTTAACCTGGAATCCGAGCGATATGAAAATATCGCAAATTTCTTCAATAGTCTGGCTCATGATATGCTGGTATCCCACGCCGTAAGGCCGCCCCGGCAGGCTGATGTCAATGGACTCCTTTTGCGTGGCGGACTTTATTAATGAATCGTGTAACGGACGTTCTTTAGCCATCATGCTAGCTTCGAGCAAATTTCTTACCTGATTTGCCGCCGCGCCGACTGCTTTTCTTTCTTCAATTAGTAATGATGATAAACTGCGTAAAATGTGTGTGAGTCGGCTACTTCTTCCCAAATACGTGGTACGCCAGCCGATCAGGTCTTTCGCCACTTCGATTTGCGACAGTTCTCTTAACGCGTTAATTTTTATTTTTTCTATTTCATTCAGCATCTTCCGCGTCCCTTAAAAAAATCCCCTTCCACTTGGTAGGGGAAGGGGAACTAAAAAACTAAATTAGTTGAGAACTGGAGTTTTTTATTCCTGGCCTTTCCCTCCCACGAGAGCGACCAGGCTGCTAAAGGTCGCCGGCTCTTTAACGGCCATATCTGCCAGCGATTTCCGGTTTATTTCAATACCGGCTTTTTTCAGCCCGTTCATGAACTGACTGTACGTTATGCCCTGGGCGCGGCAGGCGGCGTTAACGCGTAATATCCACAGCCGCCGGAAATCGCCCTTGCGTTCCCGCCGGTGGAAATAGGCGTAGCTCAACGAGTGCATCATTGACTCGTGGGCGCGCTTGATTAGACGGTGACTGGTGCTCCGGTGCCCCTTGGTCAGGGCTAATACTTTCTTATGTTTATGATGAGAGGTCACGCCTCTTTTAATTCTGGGCATGTTACTGTTTCTCCTGTCCTACTTGATGCCGTTAGGTATCAGCCTCGATATACGCTTGCGGTCTCCCGCGTAAAGCTCCGTCATCTTATCGAACGTTTTCCGCACACGTTTAGATTTATGCATACGCAGGTGGCTCTTCGGCCCCTGGGTGCGCATAATCTTACCGGTTCCTGTAATCTTAAAACGGCTCTTAGCCCCTTTATGAGTCTTAAGTTTTGGCATTCTGGACTTCCTTTACTCTCGCCTTGGCTTCTGCTTTAACTTTAGTTTCTGTTTTAGCTTCGGCTTTCTCTTTGGTATCTATCGCTGCCTTCGCTTCCGTTTTCGTCTCTTTTTTCGCTTCCGGCTGGGCTTCGGTTTTAACTTTGGGCTTGGAGCCGATGGGCGCAATGATGATATCCATCCTGCGGCCTTCCATCAACGGCTGTCTCTCCAGCGTACCGGCTTCATTTAAGGTTTCCGCCATACGCTGTAAAATTTTCCAGCCCAATTCAGGGTGCGTTATCTCGCGCCCCCGGAACATTAACGTTACTTTAACCTTGGCGCCGTCAGCCAGCAGCTTTTTAGCCGTCCTGGCTTTAAAATCAAAGTCGTGGGTGCCTATCTTGGGTCGCAGGCGTATCTCTCTTAACAGTGTTACTTTCTGACTCTTCTTCGCCTGCTGCTCTTTTTTGTGCTGTTCGTACTTGAACTTACCGTAGTCAAGAAGACGGCATACCGGAGGGACCGATGTCGGTGCTACCTCGACGAGGTCAAGGTTGCTCTTCTTCGCCAGTTCCCTCGCTTGTAATACTGGCATAACACCAAGTTGTTCGCCTTTCTCTCCTACCAGGCGAACCTCTTTGGTGATTATTCGCTCGTTGACGCGCAATTGTTTAATTATATACTCTCTAACCTCCTCCGCTCATGGTTGTCTTACGAACAAAACTATATCATATTATGTACGGGAAATCAACCCTCCGACAACTGGTTGCTAACAGAAGCCCTGAAGCTCATTCCTTCGTAGCAATCTCTTCCGTTAGCATCTTGATAAAGCTCGCCAGAGGTTGGATGGGTAATTGCTCGCCGCTGCGCTTACGTACGGATACGGTGTTGTCCGCCACCTCTTTATCTCCGATGACCGCCATATATGGTATCTTTTCTATTTGCGCCTGACGAATTTTTAGGTTCATCCGCTCGGAACGGTCGTCCACTTCTACCCAAATATTCTGGGCTTTAAATTCCGCCGCTGCTCTTTTGGCGGCTTCATTGTGTCGGTCTGCCAAGGGAATAATTTTTACCTGTACCGGTGCTAGCCAGGTGGGGAAAGCCCCGGCATAGTGTTCTATAAGCAACCCAAAGAACCTTTCCCATGAACCGAGCAGGGCGCGATGTATCATATAGGGGCGGTGTTCTTTGCCGTCTGCTCCGGCATAGGTCATATCGAAGCGTTCCGGTTCATTAAAATCGAACTGAATGGTTGTTGCCTGCCATTCCCGGCCCAACGCATCTTCGATCTTAATGTCTATCTTGGGACCATAAAAGGCCCCACCCCCCTCATCCACTTGGAAGGGCAATTTATTCTCATCGATAACACGGCGTAGAGCGTTTTGTGCGTCTTCCCACCTCTTAGGGTCGCCAACGGCGTCTTTAGGCCGGGTAGAAAGATAGACTTTAAAATTCTCGAATCCGAAGGTATGAAGCATATAAAGTGAAAAACGCAGTACCTCGGAAATTTCACTATCCATTTGTTCCGGTGTGCAAAAAATGTGTGCATCATCCTGGGTAAAGCCCCGTACCCTCATCAAACCGGACAGTACGCCGCTGCGCTCGTAGCGATACAC
>JBGOXC010000003.1:0-13537 GCA_041478935.1 Dehalococcoidia bacterium | reverse complement strand
CGCGTGCCCCCCTGCTTGGTGACGTCGGTGACGGTATCAAAGGCGCGCATGAAGGATACTGGTCCGCTGGCGACGCCGCCGGTAGAGCCGACTACGTCGTTTTCCGGGCGGAGGCGGGAAAAGGAAAAGCCCGTGCCGCCGCCACTCTTGTGAATTAATGCGGTGTATTTAACGGCGTCGAAAATCGACTCCATGGAGTCGTCAACGGGGAGGACAAAGCAGGCAGAAAGCTGCCCCAGTTTTTTACCGGCGTTCATCAGGGTGGGAGAATTGGGGAGGAACTCCAGCCCGTACATCAATTTGTAAAAATCATCCTCGATATTTTTGGTATTAGCCTTAGGATTATAGATAAGCTCCGCAGTGACGATGGCCTTAGCCACCCGGCGGAACATCTCCTCCGGAGTTTCAATCACCTTGCCTTTGTTATCCCTTAATAAGTATCGTTTTTCCAGCACCTGCTGAGCCGTAGCGGTGAGGCCATTAGCGGTTATTGTGTCTTTAGGGGTAATGACTTCGGTTTCGGTATCCATGGCCGGTTTGACCTCCTCTTCTGGTGCTGTTTCGGCTACCGGTGTGAGTTCGACTATTGGTACTGCTATGGGTTTTTCCGCATTAAGCACTTCCATAACCATTGCTTCGATTTCCGTTTCGGTGGGCATTCTGCCGTAGGGTGCCTGCCGTGACCGCCGGTCCACCATTTCTTCCATACCAGGTAGCGCGGGCAAAGCCTGCGCCCGGGCTTTTTCCAGGCGCTCGATAACCTGCGCCGTCAGCTTTTCTACTAGCTTGCGGTCGCGGATGCCCATCGCGGCGGCGTTATCAAAGACGATGCGCGCAATCTGGCTGCGGTTGACGGGAGAAGTGTTCCTCCTATTGGCATGGTTGTTGGTGTTCATCTTAAAACCTTTATGATGACTAAAAACTTATTCATATTATCCATTAATAAATACAAGAGACAATATGTATTTGTTGTCTCCAAAACCAAAACTCTTTATTTCAGCAGGGAAATTCCTTTTCTGTTTACCTACTTTAAAAGATATGTTTCCTTTTAGTACTCCACCACGGTCATATGCTTCGTGAAAGATAGAAGGAGGATTGATGATTTTCTCTGAAGGTGAAAATAAAACTCGATCAACCAATTTCTTCTTTGGCCAAGATAATTGTATCGAACTGGACGGAGCTTTTTGAAGTACCCACTTTAAAATCATACACTTAACTAGACTAATTTCAGAAGCTCTGATAGCCGCTGATTGTATTGACACTTTATACATATTAGCCAATCTCTCTATTGAACTCATAGTAGTTCCGAATTCATTTATGTGGTTTTTAAATATTTGGGTTGGCATAAGTAATTCGGTGGCAGCTTCATCACACAGTTTCTCAGCCGCTCTCTTTTGTTTCCTTTGTGATACTTCAGGATTATAAGTCCTATGTTCTATAGTATTTATGTATTGTTCCAATTTTAACTCACTATATAACATATGTCCGATTTCGTGGGCGCAAGAAAAATTTTGTCTGACTAAAGGATCGTTAATATTTAGTCGAATTTTAGATCCACTAAAAAGTCGTAAAAGGATCCCTCCAGATTTACCTGCTTTGCCAAGGTTCACTTTTTCAATACTTTGAACTCCGACTATAGGAGCATATTCTTCTGGTAAAAATGGTGGATTATCATGCCCTCTTTTATCTATCAACTTGCTTACAAGCTGACGAGCGCGTTCAACGATTAGTTCAGAAGCTGTTTCTAACTCTATAGCCATTATTACTCTTAGAATTTCGAAGTGTATTCTTTTATCTGTTGTTCAGTTAAAGGAACGAGTTTTTTTATTTCTTCATCTATTACTAAGTCAAAAGGATCAAATTGTTTCCTTCCTTCTACTCCATATAGTGCTCGTATAAGGCTCTTACGTTGGGCATCAGTCGTTGTTTGCCGTGGTTCATGTATACAACTATGTAGCACTTCTTTTAAGTTTTTCGGAAGATAATCGTATTTTTTGATAGGAATTTTATGGTATCCGAAAAACAACTTAATGTCTTGCCACAATGTTCTTTGGATGATTTGAGAAAAGGTCGTTTTTTTTATGTATTCTTTTATCTCCATTTTTCACTCACAACTAAATATTACATGTATTATTTTTGTATAGTTCATTTCCGGAGCCTCCACGGGGACTTTGTCTTTACAGACATTTCATCCTTCTGGAAGAGGGATAACTGGTCAGCGGGGGGTGAAGGCGAGTGGTCAGCGAGGCTATCCACTTCTTCCTTGAGGGTGGTGATATCTTGAAACTCGCGGTAAACGCTAGCGAAGCGGATATAGGCGATATAGTCGGTATTTTTAAGCTTAAGCATAACAAGGTCACCGATAGCGGCGCTGGGCACTTCTGCATGACCGGATTGGTAAAGCTCACCTTCAATCTCGTCAACGAGGCGTTCTACAGTACCGCTAGCAAGCGGTCTTTTATCACAGGCTTTACGGATGCCCATTAGGAGCTTTTCGCGGTTGAACTCCTCGCGGCGGCCGTCCTTTTTAATGACGAAAAGGCTAGAACGTTCCATTCTCTCGTAGGTGGTGAAACGCAAATCGCAACGCAGGCACTGGCGCCGGCGGCGGATGCCGTCGTTCACGTCACGCGAGTCGATTACCTTAGAATCGTTATAGCCGCAGAAGGGGCAGTTCAACCGCCAACCTCCACAAAAGGTTGTATCAAGCGTTATAATTTACCACTACAGGTTGTGTTTGTCAATATTGTTCCACGAAGAAGGTTAATATATTGTTAAAATATTTTCTAGGAATTTAGTACCCCTCCTCCTCGTTACGCATTTCGCTTATGCGAGAGGGAAATACAAATATATAAACGCTTTACCTGGTTATAAGGATAGGCTATGATGAATTACAAAGAGAGAGATGAACTACCAGGAAGCTCTGGACTACTTACTAAAGTTTGCGGATTACGAGAGGCTGCCGCGGTCGGGGATTGTGTGGGATCTGAAGCGCATCGAGCGACTGCTGGCCAAGCTGGATAATCCGCAGAATTACGCGCGGTCGGTGCACGTGGCGGGGACAAAGGGGAAGGGCAGCACCGCCGCCATGATAGCGTCCATCCTGCAAAGCGCCGCTTATAGGGTGGGGCTTTATACCTCCCCCCACCTCCTTTCATACACGGAGAGGATAAGGGTGAACGGTAAACCCATTGCTGAAGCGGACTGGGCGAAACTGGTTGAGATTATCCAACCGCATGTGGAGGCGGAGAATGCTCTGGGTGACCTGGGGCAATTGACCACCTTCGAGATTTTCACGGCGATGGCGTTTCTACACTTCCAGCGGGTGAAGGCGGACTACCAAGTGCTGGAGGTGGGTCTAGGGGGGCGGCTCGACGCGACGAATGTGATTAGACCAGAAGTCTGCGTGATAGCGTCCATCAGCTTCGACCACATGGATGTGCTGGGGGATACTCTAGCCAAGATAGCCGGGGAGAAGTGCGGCATCATCAAACCGGGTGCGGATGTGGTGAGCGCGCCGCAGTTCCCAGAGGCTTTAGAGGTCATCGAGCGGGTGTGTCGAGAGAAGGGAGTCCGCCTTATTAAAGTAGGGCAGGACGTGACGTGGGAGAGAATCGGGTTTAATCAGGAGGGGCAGAGCTTTAGAGTAAAAGGTCTTAAAGGGGAATACAAGTTACGGATTAAGCTGCTCGGCGAGCACCAGCTGGAGAACGCTGCCAATGCCATCGCCGCAAGCGAACTACTCATGGAAAAGGGGGCGAAGATATCATCCAGGAACATCGCCGAGGGGATATGGCGAGTGGAATGGCACGGTCGGCTAGAGGTATTAAGAAGGAGGCCGTGGGTCGTCGTGGACGGAGCGCATAACGCGTACTCGATGCAGCAGCTGGGGAAGGCATTAGCCGAGTATTTTAAGTACGACAAGATGAAGCTGATATTGGGGTTCGGGGCGGATAAGGACATAGCGGGGATGGCAGCAGAGGCGGTGAAGATGACGGGCGACATTATACTGGTGGCGTCCAAGCACCCGCGGGCGGTGAAGGCCGAGGCGCTGGCGGCGGAGTTTGAAAGGCACGGAGTGAAACCGCGTTTAGCGGAGAGCGTGAAGGAGGCGATGGAGCTGGCGCTGGGGGAGGCTAAGCCTAACGAACTGATAGGGGCGGCGGGGAGCATCTTTGTGATAGCCGAGGTGATGGAGATGATGAGGGGATGATGGGGACGGACACCCTCATCTTTTCATTCCTCTCCCGTGATGCCCTCACCCTGACTCCCTCTCCCACAGGGGGAGAGGGTAAAGTTGAAAGGACGATTTCTTATGGGGAGAGGTTATAGGGAAGGGACGATATTTTGGGCGAATTGTATTTAGAAAATATTTTTTTGTTAAAGTGCTACGAACGATTTATACGTGAATATTTGTTTTTTGATTTATGTTAAATTAGCTTCAAAACCCCGGGATTTGTTTTTTGTTATATGTTAAGTATCCCAGCCGACCTCCGGCGCTGTTTAGCTAATATCACATGCCTATACATGATGCACCGAAAAGTACGAGTAAGCAAGGTGATTTTGTCACCGGGGTGAGGGAGGGGAAGAGACCTCTTGACAAAATACACAACAAGAGTATTATGTTAATAATTTAGTACGAGGTAGGTAAAGCTATGTCTGACGACAAGACGGTTAAAGAGCTTCTACCGATGATTGAACAAGGGAGTTTAGTCATACCAGATTTTCAGAGGACTTTCATCTGGGAGCCAGAGGATGTTAGAGAATTAATTGTTTCTGTACTAGGGGGTTATTTCATCGGTTCAATGCTAATTCTTGAAAGTTTAAGTGGTGTTAGTAGTCTTTTTAAACTCAGGTTGATTGAGGGGGTAGCAAAGGTAAATACAAGTACCAAGATACAGTCTCAAGTAAAAGTTCTTCTTGATGGACAGCAGAGGATAACAGCATTATTTTATGCTTTACGTGAACCAGAAATACCACTGAAAGGCAGAAAAAATCCATATAAAATATTTATAGATTTAGATAAAGCTCTAAGCAAAGAATGGGACTCTGCGGTTCGTATTATCAACACAACTGATAAGAAAAAATTGAAAGAGATAAGCACTAATCCTAATATTATTCCAGCAAAAATATTAACCAATGTAAGTGATTTAGCTCTTAAATTCCTACGCCATCCGCGAGTTGCTGAAATAATAGAAATTGCAAATAATTTCTTAGAATACTCTATTCGGTTTGTATTGTTACCATCAGATACAGGTCTCGAAAAAATAGTTGAAACTTTTGAACGTGTAAATAGGACAGGGCAACCGCTACAGGTTTTTGACTTGATTGCTGCAAGATTGTTTAAGGATGGCATTAAACTAAGAGACCTTTGGGAAGAAACAAAAAAGTATCCATTTGCGCATAGTATTTCTCCAGAATTTGTTCTAAGATCAATTACCTTAATACGCGGGAAGGGGACAAAACGTAAAGCTCTGTTAGAATTAGTATCAACTGATTTTATAAAGGATTGGGACTCAACATGCCATTCAATGCAACGTGCTTACGATAGAATAATCGACAACAAAACCGGGTACGGAGCCTTTATTTTCTCCAAGTGGGTTCCATATTCCACGATGATTGTCACACTTACTGCGATTGATGACTATATATATAAAAACAAACTCAATAAAAAAGAAAATTGGGACAAAATAGACCGTTGGTATTGGGTTTCAGTATTTGATAGTAGATATGATGAAGGTGCTACAACAAAACAAGAAAGTGATTTTCAAGATTTGAAAAAATGGTTAACTGATAATGAAATACCTGATTTTATCAATGATTTTAATGCGATGCAAATCGATTTTAATATGAGAAAACAGAATTCAGCAGTCTATAGGGGAGTAATAGCTTTATGCGTTTTAAAAGGAGCGTTAGACTTTGAATCCGGGCAGGCACCAAAGTTGTTTGAAAAAGACATCGAAGATGACCATATATTTCCACAATCAATCTATCATGAAGATGTAGTTTTAAACAGAACTCTATTATCAACAAATTCGAAAAAGGGAGATAAAAGACCTTCAGAATATTTTAAGGAGAGGATTGAACAACTTGGAGAAGAGCAAGTAAAAAAATTATTAGAAACTCACCTTATACCACCACAAGCCTTTGAAAATTTATTGAAGGATGATTTAAAAAGCTTTTTAGCATCGAGACGCAAAGCTATTCATAAAGAACTCAAACATAGAATCAATAAAAACGGGTAAGAATAAAATATCATTTTTTTCAATAATGACTCCTAGCCTCCATAACAATATCCACCCCGCTTCTATAGACCTTCTCAATATTTAGCTGGTAAGCCTTGGCTAAGTCCGCTATATTAAGGTCGCCGACGGCGTCGGTGCCTTTGCCCAGGAGCTTGGGGGCGATGATGGCGACCAGGTTATCCACAAGGTTCAGGCGCAGGAAAGAGGTAATCACCTCGCCGCCGCCTTCCACCAGCAGGGAGGTAATCTCGCGTTTACCTAAAGTTTTCAGCAGGTTAGTTAAGTCAACCCGGCCTTCTTTATCCGGCGGGGTGATTAAGACCTCGATGCCCATCTTTTGCAGGGCGGCGAGCTTTTGTTTCGCCGCGCGGGGGGTGGCGGCAACTAACGTTTTGGCTTTGTCCTGATTTTGCAGCACTTTAGCGTCGAGGGGAATCCTTAACATGGAGTCCAGAATAATGCGGAGGGGATTTCTGCCCTTGACTAAACGGGTGGTAAGCTCGGGGTTGTCTTTAATCACGGTGCTGACGCCGACCAAAATAGCGTCGTTAACGGCGCGGAGTTGATGCGCCAGCTTAAGGGACTCCGGTGAGCTAATCCAACGGGAGGAGCCTTTAGCGGTGGCGATACGCCCATCTAAAGTCTGCGCCCACTTAAGCGTAACGAATGGCATGCCGGTGGTGCGGTGCTTAACGTGCTTCTCGTTTAAAGCCAGGCAGTCCGCCTCCAGCACGCCGATGGTAGTTTTAATCCCTTTTTGTTCCAAAAGCTTAACGCTCTCACCCCGCATGCGGGAGTCGGGGTCGAGCATACCGATAACGACGCGGGCGATTTTACTCTTAATGATAGCGTCGGTGCAGGGCGGGGTCTTGCCAAAGTGACGGCAGGGTTCTAAAGTAACGTAAAGCGTCGCGCCGGCAACGGACTCTTGAGTTTTTTTAAGCGCGTCCACCTCCGCGTGGTCGGCGCCGATTATATGATGATACCCCTCCCCAATTATCCGCCCGCCTTTGACGATAACGGCGCCCACCATGGGGTTGGGGGAGCTTTTACCCAGCCCCTTGCGCGCCAGCTTAAGCGCCAGCCGCATATAGAGTTCGTCATTGAACATAGTGAAGCTATTATAACGCAAAGGGGGGAGGTTACTCAAAAAGCGAACGCCAAAGTTGCGCGGGTGGAGGCTGATTTGTTAGAATTAATGTCTGGAATTACGTCAACGCGGGCCGTTAGCTCAGTTGGTAGAGCAGTGGACTTTTAATCCATTGGTCGCAGGTTCGAATCCTGCACGGCCTACCAAATTGTCACAATGGTTTCAGTAAGCCCCCCCCATAGCTAATCTATCCGGCTCTTCTTATTTTGACGGGGCGACCAACGCCAAAATAAGATAAATCCAGATACCTAGGGTGCCGCAGAAAATCGAGGCAATGGCCAGTACCCGAACCAGGGTGGGGTCAATGTCAAAGTATTGAGCCAAACCGCCGCAAACGCCAAAGAGCTTCCTGTCAGTTTTACTGCGATAAAATGTTTTAGCCATTGCTACCTCACTTAACGATGTTTTGTCCTGTAATAACTAATGAAATTATATACTCAATGCCTTTATCATACAATGGTTTAAGCCGGGGACGGAGCTGCAAGACACTAACTAACAATCCGCTGTCTCTTGCGGCGGCTAAAGTACTTAACGACCTCGAACCATAAGATACTCACCAGTCCTGCTGCGACGCAAATAAGAATGTCAACGCCGTTTAATAATTCGAAATGGAAAAGGTCGCGTAAAAACGGCACGTAAATAACCAGCCCGAGGAAGACAATGGCGGAAACGAGAATCCACCTAAGGGCGATATTACGGGCGCGGAAGCTGGTAAAAATGGACGCTGACCAGTTGCGGTTGGTGAGTATCAAGCCGAGGTTGGCAATAACCAAAGTGGTAAAGGTGAGGGTACGCGCTTCGGCGTCGCCGAGGTTTAGCGTGAGACTCAACTTAAAAACAGCTAAAGTAATACCAAGGACGATAATTCCCTGTAAAAGACTCAAGAGCACCGTCCGGCCATTGAAAAGGGGTTCGCGGCGGTCGCGGGGGGGACGGCGCATAACATCGGACTCCGCCGGCTCGGCCTCGAAAGCGATGGAGCAGGCAGGGTCGATAATCAACTCTAAGAACACCACGTGCACCGGATAAAGCACCAGCGGCCAACTAAACAGAACCGGTATTAAAGAAAGTCCAGCAATGGGCACGTGAATCGCCAGGATATAAGCCATGGCTTTACGCAGGTTATCAAAGATACACCGACCTAACCGAACGGCTTTAACAATGGAAGACATATCATCGTCCAGTAAAACTAAATCGCTGGCTTCACGGGCGACGTCGGTACCCCTGCCGCCCATGGCGATGCTGATATTGGCGGATTTAAGTGCCGGGGCATCGTTAACGCCGTCGCCGGTCATGGCAACGATTTCGTCATTAGCCTTAAAGGCATTGACCAGACGCAGCTTCTGTTCAGGAATCACGCGGGCAAAAATGTTAACCGATTTGATACGCTTTTTAAGCTCCCTATCTTTCATCGCGGCAAGCTCGGCGCCGGTAATAACTTTATCCGGCTCCTTCAAGCCAATCTGGCGGGCGATATTCTGGGCGGTGATAGAGTAGTCGCCGGTAATCATGACCACGCGGATGCCGGCGGTATAGCACTCTTTGATAGCCGCCGGAACGGACGGGCGAATGGGGTCGGCGAAGCCGATCAGCCCCAGAAAGTCGAAGTTAAAAACGTGCTGGTTGCCCGGCAGCGCCGCCTGTTTAAAACTGGCTCGGGCGACACCCAATACCCTTAAGCCTTCGCCAGCCATCTCAATGATGATGCGCTGCAGCTCACTTGTCTGGGCGGCGTCAAGATGGCAAAGGTCGATAATGGCTTCGGGAGCGCCCTTGGCGGCGATAACATAGTCCCGCCGTTCGCGTGACTGCCAGACCCGTGATAACGCCATCAGCTCCCGCGATAAGGGATATTCCTTCATCAGCTCCCAATCGTCATGCAGGTGCTCGGTGAGACTGGGGTAGTTTTCCTCCAAATCCCATAAAGCCTTTTCCATGGGGTCGAAAGGGTGGGTCTGGCTGGCCAGGATACTGAATTCAATCAGGCGGTGGAATTTTTCCGGCGGCGGCTTTTGACGACTGTTCTCAATATTAAAAAAGTCGCCGGAAGTAAAAATCTTCTTTACCGACATGCGGTTAAGCGTCAGGGTGCCGGTTTTATCAACACAGAGGATGGTATTGGAGCCGAGCGTCTCAATAGCGGCGACACGACGCGTCAAGACCTGACTCTGCGAGATGCGCCAGGCGCCAATAGCCAGGAAAACCGTGAGTACCACGGGGAACTCCTCCGGCAGAATAGCCATCGCCAGAGTGATGCTCGCCAGCAAGCCATCCAGCCATTGTCCGATGGTGAAGCCATAAACGATTGCCAGGACGACACATAGTCCAACGGCAATAAGGGCGATGTTGCGGACCAACCGTCCAGTTTCTTTCTGGAGGGGAGTTCCTTCGTGCTCGATAGTTTGCAGGGACTTACCGATTTTGCCGAATTCGGTGTGAATGCCAGTGGCGGCGATGCACGCGATGCCCAAACCACTAACGACCAACGTGCCTGAATAGATGAAGGGCGACTCGTCGCCGCCGGGGCGCTGCATCGGTATGTTTTCGTCAACAGATTCCAGTTTATGCACCGGGATAGACTCGCCGGTGAGGAGCGATTCCTCAACCATCAGGTTAATGCAATCCAGGATAATGCCGTCCGCCGGCACGCGGTCGCCCTCGGAGAGGACGACAATATCGCCGCGCACCACCTCGCGTCCGGCGATTCTATGGGTGGCGTGGTCGCGAATGACCATGGCACGCGGACTGGAAAGGTCGCGCAAAGCCTCTAACGTGCGTTCCGTTTTATGCTGTTGATACAGGGTGATACCGATAATGACGCCGACGAAGAAAAGCAGGAGCAGCGCTCCCTGGATATCACCTACAATCAGGTAAATAATACCGCCGGCGACAAGGAGAAGGAGCATCGGCTCGCGCAGCACGTCGAAAGCGATGGCAAACAGGCTACGCTTTTTCGTAGATGGGATTTCGTTAAATCCCTCACGCTTAAGCCTGGCCGCCGCCTCTTTTTCCGAGAGGCCGCTAATCAGGTGCATTCTGGTTAAATCATAAATTTCAGTCATGACAGTTCCTATAAAAAAAACCCGCAGGACGGTCAGTCCCACGGGTTTGTTCTCCGCTGCTTGAGCCCGGCTCTCCTCTTAGAGGGCCTGTTCTGAACTATAATATTTTATCGTAGAAGATGAGTGGTGTCAATAAGGGGGGTGGATTTTCGCTGTAAAGTAAGAGGTTTATAGCCTTATCCCCTTGCCCCCTCTCGCGACTCACTCCCTCTGGGGAAAAAGGTGTAAGGCTATTTCTTGGGTGGCGGTGGGGGAGGCCAGGGACCGGACGTTGGTTTGGTCGTCAGCCACTTGCCGACCATCTCCAGCATGGGTATTTTTATATCAATATTCTGGCGGCGTACCTGTATCATGTCCACCACGTCGAAGCCGCAGGTCTGGAGGACGCGCTCCAGCGTGGCGGAAGAGGAGACGGTGCCGTTGCCGCTGCCGCCGGCGTAGGATATACCAATGGCGGGCGTGCCACCGCCCATGGGGAAGCCGGGGCGAGGGGCAGCGCCGGGTTTAAAAAGCGTGCGGCGGAAACGGTCGGTGAAACAGCGCATGCTTTCACTCAAGTCGCCGAAGTAGACCGGGTTAGCGAAGACCAGGACATCCGCGGCTTTGAGTTTCACGATGACCGACGCTAAATCGTCGTCAATGATGCAGCGGCCTTCCCGGCGGCAGAGTCCCCAGCCGTCGGGGTCGCACTGGCGGCAGCGCTCCAGGTTAAGCTCGGTGAGGAAGATGACCCCCGACTTGCCCTTGCCAGCGGCGATGCCTTTCTGGACGGCCTCGATACAACGGGCGGTCTGGCCCTCGCGGTTGCGACTGCCGGATAAAATAAGAACGTTCATGGGATACCTCCGTGGAATGTTATTCAATAGCATTATATCACGATATTACGAAATCTTTTCAAGAACCAGCAGACTAAAACCCCGCCGCCGCTCCCGCGTTTTAATGTGTAGAAGTCTATTAGATACTACATAGTCGGTGAGGCGGGTAATGGGGGTGGAGCCGCTCGATAATAAAATAGTGCCGTTATCGGCTAAATGCTCGGTCATCTGGTTGAGCGTTAAAATATGGACCTCCTTGTTTTCCTCTTCCCGTAAAGCGCCGATAAAGAGGTCGAATTTTTCTTGAGGGAGCAGGTTTAAAGCAGTCTGGTGTAAAAGGCTAACGCGTTCTGGCGGGTATGCGTTTAGAATAAGGTTACGTTGAGAATAGCGGAGCGCCAGCAGGTCACGGTCAACGAGGGTGATAGATTGAGGGTTTAGGTATTTCCATAATGCCACCGCGATATGCCCTTGGCCGGGATTAAAGACCGCGGCGTTTTTGATGTCTTTACCCCCCACCTCCCCTAAAGCGTTTAGCAGCATTTGGGTGCTGTAGCTTAAAGAGTCGAACTCCGGCAGGCCGTTAGCGACCTGTATTTTATATTCCAGTTTTTCAAAGCGCATAGTGATGTCATTACGGTGGTAAATACCGCGCTCTAGAGATTTCCGGGTGGGTGGGGGTGGGGTTTTAGCGTCGGGGAAGCGGTAATGAAAGACCGCGTGGCGCGACTGGCTGCGACTTAATGTAACTTCTACGCCAAGGGTTTCTGATAAAGTTTTAGCCACCATATCTTCTAGAGGGGTGACAACCACGACGGCGACAATACCGCCTGATGATAGATAGTAGCGAGACTCGCGTAAAAGATACGTTATTACCGCTTCGCCGGCATGGTCGGGGATGTTGCACACGATAAGGTCGAAGTCATTCCTTTTAACATTGTCGTAGCCCAGGCTGCCGTAGACTGAAACATCGGACAATCCATTAAGCGCGGCGTTCTGTCGGGTATATTCTAGGGCTAACGCATCTCTATCGAACAGATGCACGAGACTATCACGGTAAAGACTTTTTAAAGTTAGCCCTAAAGGCCCATAGCCGCAACCAACGTCCAGAATACAGTGGAAGGGGGGGTATTCGGCTTCAACGATAGTGCGCAGGAGGAACTTGGTACCAGCATCAATAGCATGGCTGCTGAAAAGCTGCTGCGAGGTATGGAACTGGAGGCTTTGTTTCCAGAAGCGGAAGGCAACCGTCTTATGATAATAAACATCGGTGTTTGTTGGCATATTATTCAACCCGAGCTATCCGAGGAGATTGGAAGCAATCAGGAAGCCGATTAACGACATGATAGCGATGGGGGGCAAAGCGGGCATGGGCTTGCCCTTGAGCCAGACTTTTTGGATGACGAAGGCGCCAATCAATCCGACGATGCCAAAAGCGCCGGTAAGGATGGCGGCGTTCATACCGTGGACAAAGTAAACCGAATTTGCAAGCATTAAAGGGAAGCCGATATCGCCACCGCCGAGAATAGTGTACTCGCGTTTATCCGCCGCTTCTTTCTTAAGGTCGCCGACCTGCACGGTACTAAGCGGGAGCTTAAGGTCGCTGGTCTTTTTAGGGAAGACAAAGGCGGGAAGGGAGGCAGTGCCGGAGAGCTTATCCGCCATCCAGACCATTAGCCCGAAACGCACGGACAGGAAATCGTAGACCGCGACCACCAGCATGAAAATCATAAATGTCCAGGGAGAAAAGATGAATCCAAAGACCGCGCCGGCGGCGGATAGCGCCACCAGCAGCAGAAAGTCGTGCAGCCAGACCTTAGCCCAGAAGAACCAGAGGAGGCCGAAAACGCCGGCCAGGGTATAGGCAGCGGGATAGGTGGCGGGGCCAGGGACGAGAAAGTAGTTGATGATAAAGATGCCCCAGGCGAACATAATGGCGAAAATCATCCGGAAAACGTAGCGTAGTTTGTTTAGTGGGATGAGGAAGAGGATAAGGGCCATCACGGCAACGACAGCGAAGAAGTAGACAAGAATCGGCCAGAGCGAGACGTCCGGCGAGGGCATCTGTTGTTCTTCGAAAAAGACTTTTACATGGGTGGCGACGAAGAGAGAAAAAGCCAGTGCCGCCGCCATGATGCCGACGCTCCAGAGGTAAGGACCGATTCTAAATTTCATGCTACATTCAATATATATGATTAGGCGATGGTTTTACAATAAAACTAGGGCTGTTTGGCTTTAACTGATTAAGTGCTCACCACATTCGCT
>JBGOXC010000011.1:0-11203 GCA_041478935.1 Dehalococcoidia bacterium | reverse complement strand
TGATATCCCCTTAAAGGAAAGCAAAAGCCGGGCTACCATCAGAGACCCGGAAGCCGATGTAAAAAAGTACGATATTAAATATCTGCCAGCCCAACAAAGATACTTGCAAGAATACCCACCATCCCAAGCCGCTGATATTGTCATTGATAACACCAACTGGGAATACCCGAAGTTAAAATTGTTCTAAATAACACAAATCTCGGTAATAAAAACTAGTATAATTCTTATATTATCTCTATTTTTTGTTGACTTCCTATGGTAGAATTATATATAGGGGGTTAGGTGCGCTCTAGAAACTAGGCAGATGACTTGGATATAAACTGTATTATTCTGGCTGGTGGTAAGAGTACTCGCTTCGGACACGACAAGGTTTTAGAAAGAATCGGTAACACAAGCCTACTCGAACAGGTAATATCCCACGTAGACCCCATTTGTAAAGATATTATTATTGTTACAGCGAAAGGGAGAGCTTTCGCCCAGTTGGCGAATCACCCAAAAATCAAAGTTGTGAGTGATATTTTCCCTGAACAAGGCTCTTTGGGTGGTATCTATACCGGACTAGTAAATTCAGAGTCGTTTTATAACCTTGTTGTGGCTGCCGATATGCCATTGTTAAACGAGCGTTTGTTACGATATATGATTAAGGTTGCCAACGGCTACGATTTCACGTTGCCGCGGGTCGATAACTGGTACGAGCCGCTACACGCAATTTATTCGAAAAACTGCGTCGACCCCATTAAATCAATATTGGAGCAAGGCAAGAAAGTCATCGTCGAGCTTTTTAATTATGTAAAAGTGAGGTTTGTTGAAGCTAAAGAGATTGATAAATTCGACCCCCAGCACTTAAGTTTCTTTAACGTCAACACTAAACAAGACATGAAGCGAGTAAGCGAGATAATCGGAGGAACCGGCGAGTAATGTTAAGCGTTGAAGAAGCACTCCAGAAGATACTTGATGCGGTAAACGTCCTCGATGCCGAGTCCACCCCCCTCATGGAATCACTGGGGCAGGTTCTCGCCGAGGATATTATTTCCGATATTACCGTGCCGCCGCTGGACAACTCCGCTATGGACGGCTACGCCGTGCGCTCGGATGATACTCGGGGCGCGAGTGAAAAAACGCCCAAAACCCTCAAAGTAATTGATACGGTCATTGCCGGCGGCCTTTCTAAAAAGGAAGTTGCGCCGGGCACAGCCATCCGTATTATGACCGGTGCGCCCATCCCCCTCGGAGCGGATAGCGTCGTTCAATTTGAAAACACCGATGATGCCAAGAACAAAGACGCATCTTCCAACCAATCGCCCGAACAGGTGAACATCTTTACCGAAACCACCCCCGGTCAAAGTATCCGCCATGCCGGCGAAGATGTTGCCAAAGGCAAACTGGTCCTTAAAAAAGGAACCGTTATTCGGCCGGCGGAAATAGGCTTAATGGCTTCCATTGGACATAGCCGGGTGAAGGTTATCCGGCGTCCGGTGGTGGCCGTGCTTTCTACCGGCAATGAATTGGTGGAAATAGATAAACCGCTCTCCGCGGGTAAAATCTATGACAGCAACTCCTACAGCATCGCCGGCTTAGTCAAACGCTATGGGTGCATCCCGAAAATACTGGGCATCGCCCGCGATAACGAAAAAGACCTGGTGAAGAAACTCAAGCAGGCGCAGGACGCCGATATGCTGCTGACGACTGGCGGGGTTTCCATGGGCGATTACGATATGGTGAAGGATATTTTGGCTCGAGACGGCCAGATGGTTTTTTGGAAAGTACGCGTCAAGCCGGGTAAACCTTTAGCTTTCGGCAAGATAAAGGGTAAAAACAAGAGCATACCGCATCTAGGCTTGCCTGGCAACGCCGCCAGCTGCATGGTCAGCTTTGAACTATTCGTTCGGCCGGCATTACTTAAGATGATGGGTAAAAGCAACCTGCGTAAACCAACTGTGGAAGCCATTATTGAGAATACCGTGAAAAACGACGCCGGCAGGCGCATCTACGACCGCGCGATTATTGAAAAGCGCGACGGCCATTATTACGCCCGGTTGACCGGCCCGCAGGGCTCGGGGATACTGACATCTATGAGTTTGGCTAACGGGCTGGTGCTAATCCCCGAAGAATCCGGCGGCGTAAAAAAGGGCGATATCGTCCAGGCGCTGATGTTGGACTGGAATGAGGAAGTAAATTTATAACGGCAGTTAAAGAAAATGCGTACAATAATATCATTTGTCGGCAAATCAAGCTCGGGTAAAACGACCCTGCTGGAAAAGCTCATCGCCGAGCTGAAAAAACGGGGGCATAAGGTGGCTATTGTCAAACATTCGCACCATAAAGACGACCTGGATACCGCCGCCAAAGATACTTGGCGTTTTACCCAGGCTGGCAGCGAACTGTCTGCCATCAATTCGCTGGACCACCTGGCGATTTATCGGCGCATGGATAGCTATTTCGACCCGCAGGATATCGCTAATTACGTGCTGTGGGATTTTGATATCCTCCTGACCGAAGGTTTCAAGGGCAGCAGCTATCCCAAGATTGAAGTCCACCACAGTAAACAAGGCGATGAACTCCTCACCGACCCCAAGCTTTTGCTGGCCGTGGTTACCGATAAGCCGCTGGATTTGAAAGTCACGCAATATTCTCACGACGACATCGCGGGCATAGCCGATTTGATAGAAAAAACATCAGCCATGCCGGACAGCGAAACGGAGCTGGAGATGGTTATCAATGGCAAACCTGCGCTCATCAGCCCTGGGTTAAAGAACCAGCTGACCCGCGCTTTTTCCGCCCTGATACCCGACCTGCAGAAGAATGGCGAAGTTAAAGACCTGCGTATCTCCTTGAGGAGGAAGCATTGATTTTTGATACCTCTGATTTTGTATTTAAAGTGCCGACGGTGGTCGCCAGAGCGCGGCGCGTCCTGATTAAGCCGGCCGCGTCTTACCCACTGCCTTATCCGGTTACCACTAGCGCCGAGATGCTGGCGGCCATCATCTCCAGCATCCGCCGGGTCAGCGATGCTGATATTATACTTCTGGAAGGCACTCCTGACGGCATACCCACCAGGCCCATTTACCAGGCGCTGGGCTATAACTTTCCAAGGGTACTGACGCTGGACGTCAAGGACTGCATCTTTGTGGAAGTAGATAACCCGCTGCCCAAACCCTTCGCCGTGCCGACCTTCTGGGTTCCTAACGTGATTCTATCCAGCGACTATCTAATAACGGTAGCGCCGCTAAAGACCTATAATGGTTCAGGGAGCTTTACCATCCCCAATCTGCTTTCACTGCTGCCGAGCAGCAAATATAGCGGCGAAACACCGGGAGGTTGGGAAAATCTTTACAGCCTGGGCATAGACAAAGTGCTGGCCGACCTTTATTTTACGCTCCCCTTCGACCTGGGGATTATCGAGGCAAAACAGAAATTCGCCGTTAAAGAAGACCCCAACGAAGGTGATATCGAGGACTACGATAAAATATTTATCGGTGAGCCTTATGACGCCGACCGCGAGGTTGCCGATACGCTTGGACTAAAAATCGGCTATTTGGACCTGATAAAAACAGCTAAGGTTGAACTCCAGACCCGGCCCTGACGCCAAATTCCGCACAATTACCGAATACGGAAATTAGAGAAACTGCCGGTATATTCCCCCCAAGTGGTGCTGACATCCTTCACGCTGGCACCTGGCGGTCCAACCCTGAGATATTCCACCAGTTTTTCCAGGTTAGACTTCTCCCCTTCCACCATAACCTCCACCATGTTGCCTGGCCGGTTGCGTACATAACCGGTTAAATTTAACTGCAAAGCCTTATCTTCCACCGAAGCGCGGAAAAAGACACCCTGTACACGACCCTGAACGGTAGCGTGAAGCGACGCCTTTTCAGCCATCAGCAGCCATCCCCAACTCCCGCTCTTAACACAGGAGAATTATAACTCCTCTTCCTCCCGCGGCTTTCTTTTCTTTTTGATGACCTCGACCTCTGTCGGCGGCGCCGTGATAGAAATCGGGGCTATTTTTTGAGAGCCTTTCCTTGCCTTCTTCTTCTCTCGATGAGAATAATCACCTTGTCTGCCCATAAAAATCACCTCGCAAAGGTATTTAGTTTACTCAAGATGCAATTTTACCAGATATGACTTATTTCGTAAAGCCCGCGTTAAGCGCTGCCAGTGCTAGACAGGCGGCTTCTGTTTCCGCCAACTTTTTACTTTTACCTTTGCCGATGCCCCACGCCTTTCCATTAACGATTACCTCAACAGTAAACATTTTGTCATGGTCGGGCCCCGTCTCCGCTACTAGGCGATAAACCGGTGCTGATTGATATTTAGACTGCGTTAATTCCTGCAGCTTAGATTTATAGTCGATGCCGATGCCCTGGTTGACTAACTTTTTCCATTCTTTAGCAAAAAGCCTACTTACGACGTCTTTTGCTGTGTCGATACCCTGGTCAAGATAAATCGCCGCAATTACGGCTTCTAATGCCCCAGCCAGGTTGGGCGCTTTGATGCGTCCCCCGCTCGCTTCTTCCCCCTTGCCCATGTAAAGAAAATCCCCCAACTTAATTTCGTTGGCGATGCTTGCCAGAGTATCCCCCCGCACCAAAGTCGCCCGGGCTTTGGTCATCTCCCCTTCGCTCAAAGCGGGCAATTCCTGATATATCCTGTCGGCAATTATAAGCCCCAGCACCGCGTCACCGATGAACTCCAGCCTTTCATTATGGCTGATGGCGCTGGCGGTATTTTCGTTGATGAAGGAGCTGTGCACCAGCGCTTGCTCCAGCAGCGCGGGCTGGTTAAGGGTAACTCCTAAGATTTTCTGCAATTTTTTAATATCAGGCACAACTAAACCCTCTTCTTATTTAATAACAATAGACCGTAGCGAATATAGTGTCAACCTCCCGCTTATTATTGTCTGTCATTACGCTTCATGTTATAATTTACGTGTCTGTTGGGGCGTCGTCTAGCGGTAGGACAGCAGACTCTGGATCTGTATGCGAAGGTTCGATTCCTTCCGCCCCAGCCACTCCATTTCCCCTTGCTTGTGACTTTGCCCTTCGCCACCGTCAATTCCGTAGGTAAGTAGAAGAACCGGACTCTCAACCAACAAATTGTTGTGTTGCCTTTATAATACAAAAATAGGAACATAAGTTAGAATATGAAATCAGAAATAGAAAACTATGAAGAACTAAACCAATATGCATATACAGATAGTGAATATCTGGAGAAAGTTGCTGATAAATACAGCTCTCCAATTGGTCTATTCTTAATAAATTTTAGTATTTTGGAACACGAACTAAACCTAGCGATTGCTGATTATTTACATGATGATGCTCATGAAATTGGATTTGTAGTTTTAGAAAAGCTTACCACTAGTAATAAAATTGACTTATTCTATAAGATGTATATACGACTTGAGTCCTTTAAAAATAAGGGAAACAGAGAAATCCTAAAAAAAATCCACGAACAATTAGGGTTGTTAAATAGCTTTCGTAATAATATTGTTCATGCAAATTGGCAGTCACTAAATAAAGAAGGTTTTGTGTGGTCAAGAATAGTGGTTGATAATCAAGAAGGGTATGTAAAGTTTCGGAAAACACAAATCACTCCGAAAATCATTAAACGAAAAACTAGAGAAATTAAAAAAATGATCGATTTACTAGATAGTTATCAAGAGACGGCTTTTGAGTTTTGATTTAGGGGTGCGCGCTCCGTTTCGTGAAACATGAAATTCGGCGGTGGTAAAGCCCTTCTTTGATTTTCGGCTTCGGATGTATAAGTGGAGGCGGGCAAAAATTCCTTCGCTCCAACCCTTTTCTTTTTCACCCCCCATATTCATTTTTTCCCATATTTGTAATTTTCTGCCGTTTGTATTACGCTATATAACAATATATCGGAGGAGGCGTTAATGAAAGATTTTGCTGGTAAGGTTGCATTTATCACCGGAGGAGCTTCTGGCGCGGGATTCGGTCAAGCCAAGGTATTTTCCGAGGTAGGCTGTAAGATTGTCATTGCTGATATCCGCCAGGACCATTTGGATGAGGCCAAGGCATATTTCAAAGATAAAAAAGTGCAGGTCCATACTATTAAACTGGATATTACCGATAGAAAAGCTTACGCCGCTGCCGCCGACGAGGTGGAAAAAGTGTTCGGGGGTCCGCCCCAGCTTCTGTTCAATACGGCCGGCGTCAATACCTTCGGTCCCGCGGAAGCCTCCACCTTTGAAGACTACGACTGGGTGCTGGGCGTCTGTCTCGGCGGCGTCATCAACGGCATGGTAACCTTCGTCCCGAGGATGATAAAGTCCGGCCGGCCCGGTTATATCGCCACCACCTCCTCGCTGGGCGGTTTTATGGGAGGCGCCACCACATCTCCCTATTCCGCCGCTAAAGCCGCCGTGAATAATCTCATGGAGAGCTATTATCAGTCGCTTAAGCCCTATAATATCGGCGTATCCGTCCTCTGCCCGGGTAATATCAAGTCGAACATCGCGGAAGCTGTCTATACGCGCCCCAAACATCTGGAAAACACCGGCTATAACGTGAATGAAAAAACGATTAATCTATTGCGTTCCATCCACGCCCAGGGTATCGACCCCGTGGAGCTAGCGCAAATACTTAAGAAAGCGATAGAAAACGAGCAACTCTACGTTCTGCCGTTCCCTAACGCGCAGGAAATGTTAAGGAACATTTTTGAACGGGTCATCGATAACTCCAGCCCGGAAGGCATGAAGAAGCAGCAGGAACAGATGAAAAAGATGATGGAAGAGATGGCGAAAAACCCGCGCCCTAGCCCATATCAAAATATCGAAGATGTGGGTTTCGCCCAAGCCAGCAAGGATATAACCTGGGTCAAGCCTCCCATGCGCATGCCTCCGCCGCCACCACCCAAGAAATGAGTCTAGTATCTATTAATATTCTCCTCCTTCAAATGTGGGGGAAGCTGGCGAGGGGCATTGCGGCTTCCCCCTCTCTTCTAAAGCAAATTTCATTAATAAAAAGTGCCTCCAGTTTACACACTAATTCCACAAGGTTATAATAGATAAAGGTACCATCCTTTCTTTCCTTAATGATGTAAAATGATACTTAGGGATATTTTGCGATGAAAATAGGCATTGATATCGGCTCAGTGACCGCCAAGGCGGTGGTTCTCGATGATGCCGACAACATATTGGAATCAAGATACGTTCGCACCAAAGGGCAGCCAGTGGAGACGGTCTTGGCTATTCTGGAAGAACTGCTGGCAAAATACCCTCCCGCCCAATTTAAAGCGGCGGCTGCCACCGGCACCGGAAGCCAGCTTATCGCTACCCTGCTGGGCATACCCTTTGTTAATGAAATAACCGCCCAGGCAGCCGGCACGACGCATTTCCACCCGGAGGTGCAAACCATTCTGGAAATAGGCGGCGAGGATTCCAAGCTTATCGTCCTGCAAAAAGAATCCGGTGAAAAGCTACCCAAGGTTTCCGACTTCGCCATCAATGGCGTCTGTGCCGCCGGCACCGGCTCCTTCCTCGACCAGCAGGCTTCCCGTATGGGCATCGCCATTGAAAATTTCGGCGATGTGGCTCTAAAATCGGCGCATCCGCCGCGTGTTGCCGGACGCTGTAGCGTCTTCGCCAAGAGCGACATGATTCACCTCCAGCAGGTCGGCACGCCCGTCCATGACATCGTTGCTGGCTTATGTTTTGCCATGATACGCAACTTTAAAGGGCAGGTTATCCGCGGGCGCGACCTGAGCAAACCTGTCTCCTTCCAGGGCGGTGTTGCCGCTAATAAAGGTATCCGGCGTGCCCTGCTTGAAGTTCTCGAGCTTGAAGCAAAGGACTTAATCATCCCTAAGTATTTTGCCGTTCTTGGTGCCGCTGGTGCGGCTCTTTCCAGTCAAGGAAACTGCCTGCCCGATGATACTATCCAACGCCTTAAGGACTACATTGCCAAACGTAAGTATGAGTTCACTACTCTATCACCCTTACAAGGCGATAACTATCCAATACAAATCGACTCGGTAACACTAAATTCTGATAAACCCATTGAAGCCTACGTCGGCGTGGATATCGGCTCCATCAGCACCAACGTCGTCGTTATCGACCGCGAAAACCGCGTGCTGGCTAGACGCTATTTAATGACCGCCAGCCGCCCAATCGAAGCCGTTAAACAGGGCTTGCTGGAAGTCGGCAAAGAGTTGGAGAATAAGGTCATTATTAAAGGCACCGGCTCCACCGGCTCCGGCAGGTACATGACCGGCGAGTTCTTCGGCGCCGATGTTATCCATAATGAAATTACCAGTCACGCCAAGGCCGCCTCTTTCGTCTGCCCCGATGTTGACACTATCTTTGAAATCGGCGGGCAGGACGCCAAGTATATCAGCCTGCAAAACGGCACGATTATCGACTTCGCGATGAATAAAGTCTGTGCCGCCGGCACCGGCTCCTTCCTCGAAGAACAAGCCGAGAAGCTGGGCATCAATATCAAAGAGGAATTCGGGCAGCTGGGGCTGGCTTCAACGCAGCCGCTGGACCTCGGCGAGCGTTGCACCGTTTTTATGGAGAATCAACAGAACTACTGTAAACAGCGCGGCGCCGCCAAGGAAGACCTGGTGGCGGGGCTGGCTTACTCCGTGGTAAAAAATTATTTGACCAAGGTCGTGGAAGACCGCAAAATCGGCAACCATATATTATTCCAGGGGGGCACCGCTTTCAACCGCGCCGTTAAAGCCGCCTTCGAGGCTGTCTTAGGTAAGAAAATTACCGTGCCGCCGCAACATGATATCCTCGGCGCTATCGGCGTCGCCATGCTGTCCAAAGACGAGATGGAAGCCTCCGGTAAAAAGACCCGTTTCCTCGGTTTCGACCTCGCCAAACGTAATTATGAACTATCATCTTTTGAATGTGAGAGCTGCTCCAACCGCTGTGAAATCCATAAGGTCGTCTTCGAAGGGGAACAGCCGCTTTTCTACGGTTCGCGCTGCGGCAAGTGGGACAGCCCGGAAAAGAAAAAACAACGGCAGTCCTCTAAAATACCGCGTCTCTTTGAAGAGCAGGCACAGGCTTTGCTTAATACCTATCCCAAAGACAAACCGGATAAGCCCAACGGCAAAACTGTAGGTATTCCCCGCGTCCTGTTCTTCCATGAGCTTTACCCATTGTGGAAAGGTTTTTTCACCGAACTCGGTTTTCAGGTCGTGCTTTCCGACCCCACCAACCGGCACATCATCCGCCAGGGTGTGGAGAACATTGTGGAAGAGCCGTGCCTGCCCATCAAACTGGCGCACGGGCACATGCTTAACCTGCTGGAAAAGAAACCGGATTACATCTTCATGCCGGTGCAGTGCACCATGGAAAAACTCTCGAGTGATTTTAAAAAGTCATGGAACTGCCCCCTTACCCAGAGCCTGCCCTACCTCATACTTAGCTCCACGCATATCAAAGAAGCGCTGGAAGAAAAAACGGATGGACCCGTGTTAATACAGCCGGTCTTCCACCCCGACCGCGGACGGAAAGGTTTGAGAAAGAAGCTAAAGAAAACGGCGCGACTGATGGGTATCACCTCCGCCGGGCTGGTGGATAAAGCCATACAGGCGGGACTCGACGCCTTTGACGCTTTTAACGCGTGGCAGAAGAAGCGTGGGGAGGAAGTTCTCGCCAACCTCAAGCCGGATGAAAGAGCCATCGTCGTTGTCGGCCGAGCCTATAATACCTACGACGAAGCCATGACGCTGAACATACCGGAAAAGCTGCGCGATATGAATATCCTGGCGATACCTTTAGACTTCCTGCCATTGGAATCGCTGGCGGGGGAGGTCATTAAAGCCCACCCCAACATGTACTGGAAGGCTGGACAAAAGATACTGGGCGCCGGCCGGATGATTGCCGATGACCGCCGCCTCTTCGGCTTGTATGTTACGAATTTTAATTGCGGTCCCGATTCTTATTTAGTCAAGTTCTTCAGCAAAGAGACGGAGGGTAAGCCCTTCCTTACCATAGAAATCGACGAGCACTCTGCCGATGCCGGTATCATCACCCGCTGCGAGGCTTTTATCGATACCATCCGCAACGCCAGCACCCAGGGCATTAGTAAGCCTATCCAACACATTAGTATTTCGTCCGGCAGCGGCAATCACCGCATCGTCTATATCCCCTACATGATAGACCACGGCTACGTCCTTGCGGCTGCCATGCGCCACGGCGGCGTTAATGCCCAGCCCCTGCCGGAGTCGGACTCTCTGACGCTTGAGATAGGGCGTAAATACACCACCGGCAAGGAATGTTATCCCTCTATCATCACCACCGGCGATATCGTTAAAAAGACGATGGCGCCGGACTTCGACCCGGATAATTCGTCTTTCTTTATGCCAGCCGCCAGCGGACCCTGCCGCTTTGGACAGTATAACCGGCTACACCGCCTGGTGCTTGACGAATTAGGGCTGCCAAACGTGCCCGTCCTCGTCTTTGACCAGACCGGCGGCTATCACAAGGACATGATATCTATGGGCAAGGGCTTCCGCCTTAACGCCTGGAAGGGCTTTATCGTGTTGGATTCCTTCCAGAAAATGGCGCTGGAACGGCGTCCTTATGAAGTGAACAAGGGCGAGATTGACATCGTCTATAACGAGTGGCGGGATAAGCTTATAAAAAACGTAGGCCAGCACGTAAATGTGCTGGAAAAACTTTCCAAGCAAGCCCGCGACGCTTTTGAAGCCGTTAAGATAGACACCAGCTCGCGTAAGCCCCGCATCGGCATCGTCGGGGAGATTTTCGTTAGGAGCAACTACTTCGCTAACGATAGGCTCATCCAGAAGCTGGAAGCTTTAGGCGCGCAGTGCGGCGTGCCGCCCATCGAGGAGTGGTTCGACTATATAGACTTCGAGCGGGAGTTCCGCTATGGTAAGCACATTGAGGGTGGCTGGAAAGACTGGACGATGCAGAAACTGACCGAAATCGTTATGGAAACGACCGTCGAACGCTTAAGACGCCAGTTCGATAAATCCATCGAGTCGTTTGCGCGTGAGTTGCCGATGATTGAAATCATCAGAAAAGGCCAGCAGTATTTGCCCCCCGCCGTTGAGGGCGAGGCTATCTTAAGCATGGGGCGCGTTGTGGAGTACGCCGAGCACGGCTACGACGGCATCGTTAACATTATCCCCTTCGGCTGCATGCCGGGGACAATCGTTAGCCTCCTCCTGCACCAGTTCCGCCAGGACTACGGCCTGCCCGTCT
>JBGOXC010000042.1:0-7743 GCA_041478935.1 Dehalococcoidia bacterium | reverse complement strand
AGATAGCGGTAGTAAGCACGCGGGTAAACCCGCTGATGTTGCCGCCGACCATCATAGCTAACCCTACCTCGGAAATAGCCCGCCCGAAAGCCAGCACTACAGCCGACATGACGGCGAATCTGGCTTCTTTTAATATCACCAGCATCGTCTGCCAGCCGTTGGCACCCATGGCACGAGCGGTATCGATAACATTTTTATCCACGCCGCTAAGGGCGGAAATAGTCATGCCGAGCAGTATCGGCATCACCAGTATTATTTGACCGATGACCATCACCGTCGGCGTGAAAATGAGGTCAAGTCTGCCCAGGGGACCAGAGTGGGAGAAAAGAACAAAGACAAGCAGACCGACGGTTACGGTGGGGATGCTATAGAAAGTCTGGATAAGGCTGATTAAAATCCTCTTGCCGCGGAAGTTATGAAAGTGAATCAGGCTGGCAAGAGGTAGTGCAATAACCGAGCCAATAACAATTGAGGTTATGGCAATACGCAACGAAAGCCCGGCGATAGACATCACTTCCGGGTCGAAGGTAAAAATGAGTTGGAATGCTCTTACCAGACCGTTCCAGATTTCAGCCAATGGATCTTTTCTCCACGGATATTAAAAAAGTTGGTTTTATGGCATCAATCATGCCATATTTATCGAGTGATGGCAACTAAACGAGTGGAATAATATATAGAATTGTGCCTCCCGCATGTCCCTCCTCCATTATTCCAGAAAAGGGACATGCGGGTAAAATTTTAATTTTATAGTCTTATTGGGTTGGCTCTGCCCCGAAGCACGGGGTGAAGAGCTGTATGCCGTACTGTTCCACACCGTATTTACCAATGAGTTCCTGAATCTCGGGCGAGGTGAGGAAATCCACCATTTTTTGCGCCATCTCTTGGTTTTTTAACGTCGTTACCTTCGTCGGATTGACGACGATAACCGAGTAGACGTTAAGCAGTATCGCCCCACTATCGACAATGGGCAACAAGTTCAGTTTACTCTTATAAGATACGTAAGTGCCCATATCGGTCAGGGTGTAAGCATTCTTCTCATTAGCCATGGTCAGGGTCGCGCCCATGCCAGCACCAGCCTGGATATACCAATCACCAGCTCCGACGACCTGGGTAGCGTAATCATAGCCAGCTTGTGACCAGATAGCTTTTTCTTTAGAGTGCGTGCCAGAGTTATCACCACGAGAGATGAAGTTATAAGTACCACTCTGCATGAGTTTCTTGAAGGCATCAGCCGGGCTCATCTCTTTAATGCCCGCTGGGTCACTTTCCGGACCGATAATAAGGAAGTAGTTGTAGGCGAATGGAATTCTTTCAATGCCATAGCCATCGGCAATGAACTTTAACTCGTTCGTCTTGTCATGGATAGTGAGCACATCTATATCACCCCTTTTGGCATATTCAAAAGCGGCGCCACTACCTAGTGATAGGACATCAACCTCAACACCATACATTTCCTCGAATTTAGGTTCCAAGTAGCTCCAAAGACCAGTATCGTAAAGACTGGTTGTAGTGCCTACCTTTAGCCTGATTTCAGCTGGTAACGGATTAACCGATCCGCTGCCGCAGCCGGCCATAACCGGTATCAGCCCTGCTAGAACTACCAGTATTAGTAATGCACATAGGATTTTTTTCATGTTTTACTATACCCTTCTTCATTTTGCTTTAGGCATTATATCATCTATAATATATCGTTTGCAATATTACAAGTAGTACATTATATATTACGTTGTCATTGAGTTTGACGCGCTGGATACCCTATGTTACAATTTTTATAGAGTTATCCTTTATACCCTGTCTTGAATTTTTTAAGATCGTGAGGGTTATATGAGCATCAAAGACAAAGTAGCTCTGGTTACCGGTGGTTCGGGGGGATTGGGAGGGATCCATTGCCTCTCATTGGCTGCCGCTGGTTTTAAAGTTGCGGTGGCGGCCCATACCCAACTAGAAAAAGCCAAGGCTATCGTCGAGAAAATAAAATCCATGGGCCGACCGGCGATGGCGATTAGCATGGACGTGGCGAATATTGAAGAGGTGGAGGAAACTATTACTAAAGTAGAAAAAACACTGGGTCCTGTTGATGTTCTCATTAATAACGCCGCCACTGGCATCGTACGCGCCGCTACCATCACAAAAACAAAAATTCAGGATTGGGCAGGGGATTTAGCTGTCAACCTGACCGGCCCCTTCAATACTATAAAGCGCTGCCTGCCGGGTATGATGGAGCGTGGTTGGGGGCGCATCATCAATATTTCTTCAATCGCCGGCACGATGGGCGGAGCTGGGCAATGCAGCTACGCCACAACTAAAGCCGGACTTATCGGCCTGACCAAGACCGTCGCCCTGGAAGCCTCACGTAAAGGCGTGACCTGTAATGCTCTCGTCCTCGGCGTGATGGACGCAGGGGCTTTCCATGAAGTGGCGCCGGAATTCCAGGAACGCATTATCAAAACTACGGCAATGCGGCGGGCAGGCACTCCTGAAGAGCTTAGTCATATCGTCGTCTTCCTGGCTTCCGAGGAGTCCAGCTATATCACCGGCGAAGCTATTGAAATAAGCGGCGGCGCCGGACTATTCACTTTCTAGCCAATAAAACCGGGGCGTTAAAAAGCACCCTGATTATTGAAATATGTCTAAAAAAAGGAGAAACGGATGAACGAGGCGGTAGTTGTTAGCGGCGTAAGGACAGCCATCGGTAACTTCGGAGGGGCACTACAGGATGTACCAGCAGTAAAACTCGGTAGCATCGTCATTCAGGGCGCCATGAAAAAAGCTGGTTTGAAACCAAAGGGAGATGTCAGCAATGCACCTGAATCACTAAAGAATGAAGGGCAGATTGAACTAGAAAAGAAATATGATAATTGGGATAGCTCCCTTCAGGGGGTTCAGGTGGACGAAGTTATCATGGGCAATGTCCTCCAGGCAGGACAGGGGCAGAATCCTGCTCGGCAAGCCGCTATCTACGCCGGCGTTCCTAAAGAAGTAAACGCCTTTACGGTTAATAAGATTTGTGCCTCCGGCATGAAAGCCGTCGCCTTAGCCGCCCAGTCAATTAGAGCCGGCGACGCCCAGGTTGTAATAGCCGGCGGCATCGAAAATATGAGCTCCGTCCCTTACTACCTCCCTAAAGCTCGCTGGGGAGCGAGAATGTTTAACGCCGAACTAGTTGACGGGATGGTACATGATGGGCTTTGGGAAATTTTTTACAATTATCATATGGGCTTAACTTCAGAGAATATCGCCGTTAAATACGGCATCAGCCGTAAAGAACAGGATGAGTTCGCCCTGGAGAGCAACAACCGCGCCCTGGCGGCGATTAAGAATGGCATCTTCAAGGAAGAGATTGTGCCGGTAGAAATTAAGATTAAGAAAGAAACCAAAGCCTTTGATGTTGATGAACACCCGCGCGAAACCTCGCTGGAGCTGCTAGGCAAGCTACCCACGGTGTTCAAAGCTGACGGCGGTGTAACGGCTGGTAATGCTTCGGCTATCACTGATGCCGGCGCGGCGCTGGTATTGATGTCCGCCGAAAAAGCGAAAGAGGTCGGCATTAAACCTATCGTATCCATCCGCGCGTATGCAACCGGCGGCGTCGACCCCGCTTACATGGGACTCGGTGTCGTTCCCGCTACGCGGAAAGCCCTTAAACTGGCCGGCCTTACACTAAAGGACATTGATTGCATCGAGCTTAATGAGGCTTTCGCCTCGCAATCAATCGGGTGCATCCGCGAATTAAACATCGACATGAGCAAGACTAACCTGCATGGCGGCGGAATTTCACTGGGGCACCCAATCGGCTGCTCCGGCGCCAGGATTATCGTCACCCTGATGAATGAGATGAAACGCCACAACCTGCAGTTCGGCCTGGCGACCCTTTGCATCGGCGGCGGTCAGGGCATGGCGATTATCATCGAAAGAAAATAAGATAAAATCCTATCTCTCAAGTCAGAAGAACCGATATAGGGCATACTTTAAACAGTATGCCCTATTTTTTACTACTATTTTTCGATTTATTCGCGACATTGTATCATTGGACACTTTTTATGCTAGAATATTATGATAGTCCAGACTTGAGAGGTCGATATCATGGCAAAGATACTAGACTGGAACAAGGGGATAGATAAAAAAGGAGAAACCCCCAAAGAGCAGCCTCCAGAAACGCCACTAAACATCGAGGCGATTACCTGGGGAGACCTGACCTGGGTTAATATAGAGGCAGCAACCGACCAGGAAATTAACTGGCTGGCGGAACATATAACTTTCATACCCTCGCAATGGACGACTGCCTTAGCCGCAAACAAATTTCAAAACTTGATGTATATCCGGGCTACCTTTTCTTTGTTTTTCATTATCCGCTTTATCATAAAGCGACACGCATCGCCACCAAGCAGCAATGGTCGGCATTTATTGGCGAAAACTACCTTGTCACCGTTAATACCTTAGATGTCAAAACACTTGGCGCTCTCTTCCGCGATTGCATGGCTAATGAAGATACCCGCCAGGAGTATATGAAACAGGGCTCCGGCTTCCTGCTCTACCGTATCCTTGACCGAGCAATAGACTCATATTTCCCTGTTCTGGATAAAATCCTTAGTTTAATGGAGGACATGGAAGACGCCGTCTTTGATGAAGATGTTGAGGTCGCCAAGGAGCTAAGTATTTTACGGCGAGACATTATTACCCAGAGATCTGTTATGTTCCCAACCCGCACGTTATTTACCGAAATGGAAAACAAGCTCAAGCGTTTTTGCAAAACTGATGTGACAGCATATTATAACGACCTCATGGACCATATGAATAAAATCTGCAATACCCTGGATGAATGCAAAGAAATGATTGAGGTATTCAAAGATACCGATTATGTTCTGGCGACCAACCGCCTTAACCGCGTCGTCCGTATTCTCAATATCATCGCAACCATTACCCTTCCCTTTGTCGCCATCTCCAGCATCTTCGGGATGAATGTTTTTGCACCCGGAGGCATAGAAGAGGGAGAGTTGACGGCATTTATTATATTGATCGTCGTTATGGCTGGGATTGCCGGCGGCATGCTTTTCTTTTTCCACCGCAAACGCTGGATTTAGTCAATGAAAATTTCTTATCGCCTGGTGATAATTACCGTCATTTTTATCACCTGCCTTGTTACCGCGAATATTATTGCCGTAAAAGTAATCAGTCTAGGACCATTTACTTTACCAGCTGCTATCTTCGTTTTTCCGATAAGCTATATCTTCGGGGATGTTCTGACGGAGGTTTACGGCTACCGTACTGCCCGAAGAGTAATCTGGCTGGGCTTCATCTGCAACCTGATTTTCGTCTTCTTCGCCTGGATAGGACAGATATTGCCGTCGGCTGCTTTTTGGGGCGACCAACAGGCATACATAAGCATCCTGGGTGTAACGCCGCGTATTTTAGCGGCCTCTTTTTGCGGCTACCTGGTGGGGGAATTCGCCAACTCATACATTCTATCCAGAATGAAAATCCTAACGAAAGGTCGTTGGTTGTGGAGTCGGACGATTGGCTCGACAATTATCGGGCAGGCGCTGGATACTTCATTATTTATTACTATAGGATACATCGGCACCGGCGCTTCGGTGCCAACGATGATACTAAACCACTGGGTGTGCAAAGTCGGCATTGAAGTCATCTTTACACCGGTGACTTATATTATTG
Source organism: Dehalococcoidia bacterium (assembly GCA_041478935.1). GTDB lineage: Bacteria > Chloroflexota > Dehalococcoidia > Dehalococcoidales > RBG-16-60-22 > RBG-13-51-18. The sequence goes on along the minus strand of JBGOXC010000042.1, from coordinate 2,073 downwards.
TTAACTGGTTGAAACGTAAAGAAAGTATTGATACTTATGATTATCAAGCAAAATATAATCCTTTTACCATATCGGAAAAGGAAAAGGCCTGATGGAAATACGCATCCTCGGTGCGCATAACATTGAGACAAAGAATACCGGCAGTTCATGCCTATTAATAGATGATATCGTGGCTATAGACGCCGGCGCGCTTACATCTGGATTATCTATTACGCAGCAACAAAATCTAAAAGCTATTCTACTCACCCACCAGCACTACGACCATGTCCGGGATATCCCAATGCTGGGGATGAGTTTATACCTTTTAAAAAAGACATTAGAAATTTACGCCACCAAGCCTGTTTATGAAATTTTAACGACACATCTGCTTAATAATATTATCTTTCCAAACTTTGTGGAAAGACCTCCGGAGAAACCGACATTTCATTTTAACATCCTAGAGCCCGGTAAGACTGCGTCAATTGCTGGATACGGCGTGCTCCCGGTAACGGTAAATCACGCCGTGCCTACCGTAGGATACGAGATTACCTCGTTTGACGGGAAAAAGGTTTTCGTTACCGCGGACACTGGTCCGGGCCTAGAGGATTGCTGGAGGCAAATTTCTCCGAATTTGCTAATCATTGAGACTACGGTACCTAATGATAACGAGGACGCGGCGCGCAGAGTCGGTCACCTCACTCCATATCTCCTCCTCAAAGAACTGGAGACTTTCCGTGAAATAAAAGGCTACCTGCCTCGAGTAATCCTCGTCCACCTGGACCCGCTAATCGAAAAAAGTATCAAGAGTGAAATCCGCGAAGTGGAAAAGACATTATCAATACATATACGCCTTGGTCACGAAGGTTTAAAAATAAAAATTTAAGTGGGGGAACAAGCCGATTAGTGAGTTACGCTTCATCGTTGACGAGAATGTGGGCAAGCTGGCACGGTGGCTGCGGATGTTGGGGTACGATAGCGTATTCTTTAGCGGTGAGGATGACTCTCAAATGGTCAGGCAAGCCTTGGCAGAAGGCAGGATTTTATTGACTCGGGATACAGGAATCATGAAAAGACGGGTGGTTAGCAGTGGGCGACTTAAGGCAGTCTTGCTACAAAGCGAAGAGCCGGAACAACAGATGCAACAACTGGCGTCTGTCTTAGACATCAAAACCCAATCCCTCCCTTTTACCATCTGTCTGGAATGTAACCAGCAGCTTATGGATAGGAGTGCTGCGGAGATTAAGGATAGAGTTCCTCCTTACGTTTACAAAACACAAACCCAGTATATGGAGTGCCCTTTATGTCACCGTATATACTGGCGGGGCACGCACTGGAAAGCAATGTTGAATAAATTAAAGAAAACAATCGGTATTGAAATTCAGGGGGTGAAATAATGGAAGTTTATGAAGCAATTAAAAAACGCCGATCGATAAGGCGGTTCAAGAATAAGACGGTGCCCTATGCCGCACTTGAAAAATGCATTGACGCGGCGAGATTGGCGCCAAGCGGCCGCAACCAGCAAATCTGCGAGTATATCGTCATTAACGACGCTAAAGTGCTGCCGGGGATATTCGAGCAGATCGGCGGGTCAGCCAAACTGCCGCCGGATAAAGGCGGGCCTAAACCGGAGCAGGCGCCAAAGGCTTATACCCTCGTCCTGATAAATAAGACGCTGGAGGACGATATCAACCGCCGGCGGGTAACGCTTATCGATGTGGGGTTAGCGGCAGAGAACATTATGCTGACGGCACTGGAGCAAGGCCTGGGGTGCTGTCCGATATTGATGTTCAATGAGCAAGACCTTAAGCTGCTGCTGGAGATTCCTGAAGGGTTTGACATCGCCCTGGTGATAGCGATGGGCTACCCGGACGAAAGCCCGCTGGCAGAAGAAGCTAAAGACTCGCTGAATATCTGGGTGGACGAGAAAGCCGTGAGACACGTGCCGAAGAGGAAGCTAACGGATATTATACATCACGATAGGTTTTAGGGGTATTTTCAATGCTGCCATTAGGTATATTTGCCTGGTTCGGCTTTGATTTGCCGTTGAAAAAACGCCTGGAACTAATTGCCAAGGCAGGCTTTAGTGCAACTTGT
>JBGOXC010000129.1:0-4560 GCA_041478935.1 Dehalococcoidia bacterium | reverse complement strand
TTCACTAAATATTCAAGCTGTGTTAGAATTCCAACGAGGCTACCAACATGACGACAGACCAACTACGCATTATAGACGCGAACATCAACCGCCTGGGCGAAGGGCTGCGCGTGCTGGAGGAATTCGCCAGGATGACACTCAACGATATCGCTTTAACGCAAAAGCTTAAAGACATACGGCATAAAACGATAAAAGTCGATGCAGAATTACAAAAGCGGCTGCTGCAGGCGCGGGATGTTCAAGGGGATGTGGGCAGCGAAATGAACGTGAAAAACGAAGAGAAAAGCCGCAATATTGCCGGGATAATCACCGCCAACGCTAAAAGAGTCCAAGAATCCTTGAGAGTACTGGAAGAGTTAGCAAAAAATCCTGAATTCAAACTGGACACAGAAAAATATCGAAAAGCGCGGTTTGAACTTTACGAGATAGAAAAAGACTTAACTGGTCGTGTGCTCCGCAAAGATAAGGTTGGGCGGATAACTGGGCTTTATGCGGTTATCGATACGGAATGGATGAAGGGGCGCCAGCCCGTTAAAGTAGCCGAACAAATGATAAAGGGCGGGGCAAAGATTATCCAGTTGCGTTGTAAAGAACGCAGCTGCCGAGAGTTCCTTGATATCGCTAAAGATGTAAAAGAGATTTGTACGAAACAAGATATACTCTTTATCGTAAATGACAGCCTTGAAGTAGCTATTGCCGCCGGCGCGGACGGACTGCATGTAGGACAGGAAGATATGCCAGTTGCCGAAGTGAGAAAATTAATACCTATTGATATGATATTGGGCTGCTCGGTGAGCAACGTGAAACAAGCCATCAAGGCTCAAAAGGATGGAGCGGATTACCTGGGTGTAGGGGCAATATATATTACGGAGACAAAAAAATCGGCAAAGGCAGTGGGAGTAAGGAGAATTGGGGAAATTAAACAGGTAACTCAATTGCCGATTGTAGCCATCGGCGGAATAAATAAAGAAAATCTGGGCGAGGTTATCAAAGCCGGGGCGGATGCCGCCGCCGTCATCAGTGCCATTATGAGTGCGGAAGATATTAAAAAAGCAACCAGAGAACTGGTAAACATTTTTAAGGGGAAGAAAAAGTGAATAATCTGGACGCAATGGCCGAAGAAATAAGAAAAGAACTGGCAGCAAAAGACGAAGCCAGAGAAAAAATGTTGCCCCTATGTCGTGACTCCATAAGGTACAGCAGTGGAGCGATACGGGCGATACACCGCCAGGAATTCCACGAGGCGGCGCAGCAGATTAAGTCCGCCCGGCAGGTGTTAACCGAGGCGGAGAAAGCTGTCGAGAAGTACAGCGAACTCGCCAATACCGGGGCGGTTAGAGACGCCCAGAAGGAACTTGCCGAAGCAAATATCACGCTGGCGTTGGTCACCGGCAAGAAAATCCCCAAAGCCAAAGAACTTAGTGTGGATGTGGCAGCCTATCTTAACGGCATGGGTGAGGCGGTGGGAGAGATAAGGCGCTACCTCCTCGACGGGATGCGCAGTGGCGACCTATCCCGAGGCGAAGAGTTATTGGGGAAGATGGACGATATTTACGGCGTATTAGTGACCATGGACTTCCCTGACGCTTTAACGGGAGGGCTAAGGCGGACGACGGACATGGTGCGGGGTGTAATGGAAAAAACCCGCAGCGACCTGACGCTGGCCATAAGACAGAAGGCACTCGAGGTAAGAATAGCGGATATAAATACAAAAGAATCCAAAAGCAGAAAGGAAGGCCAAAGATGAGTGATATTTTAAAAGGAAAGGTTGCCGTGGTGACCGGCTCGGGCCAGGGAATCGGGCGAGCGATTGCCATCGGGCTGGCGCAGGAAGGTGCTAAGGTAGTCACCAACAACCGCAAAAAAGGCTCCACCGGTAGCCAGATGTTGTCTGCCGACCAGATTAAAAAACTTGATAAAAAGAAGAAGGAATGGTTTGAAAAAGAAACGGCTGCCATTAGCGGCGACGCCGAAACTACCGCCCAGACAATTAAAAAAAATGGCGGCGAGGCTGTGCCCTTCTTTGGTGATATAGCGGATTTCAAGGTCGCTGGCGAGTTGATAAAAACTGCGGTTAACAGTTACGGGAAAATCGATATCCTGGTGAATATTGCCGGCGGCTTCGGCTTTAGCCCGTTCGAAAAGATGACCGAAGAGCTGTTTGATAAAGTCACCCGCACCAAGCCCAAGGGCTATTTTAACACTATGCGTCACGCCGTCCCTTATATGATTGAACAAAAGTGGGGACGCATTATCAACGCCACTTCCCGAGCCTGGCAGGGCGATACCATCAAGCACGCAGAATATTGCACGGCTAATGCCGGTGTTGTCGGCTTGACCAAAGCGGTAGCCATAGAAATGTGGAAATACAATATCACGTGCAACTGTATCTCACCTTTTGCCAGGACCAGGTCGGCCTATGACCTCGATGTGTATCCTTCGACTGTAGCTAAAGAGGACATTCCGTTCGTTAGTGAGGGCATGGCTTTTGGCGAGAGTTTCATCAATTTTACCCCCACGCCAGATTATGCCGCGCCCTTTGTCTGTTATCTGGCTTCCGATGCCGCGGCTAAAATCAGCGGCTCTATCTTTAGTGTCGGCGGCAACACCATCAGCCTCTATTCCGAAGCGATACTGGGCAACAACCTCACCAAGTTTGATAACAAGCCCTGGACGATGGATGAGTTGCTGCAGCAGGCGCCGCGTGGTTTGCTGGCTGGCTATAAATCCCCGGCAGAAAATCCTTTTGGATAAAAGGGGGATGTCATTGCGAGCGAAGCGTGGCAATCCCCAAGATGGGAGTGTGCCATAAAGCTCCTTAAAATAAAAAGAGCGAAGCGACATGATATTTATCGGTCGCTTCGCTCATGTATTTATATAATATAATATCTTTTTATTTAGGAGCAAAGAGGGTGGAGCGGGGTTGATTCTCCTGCGCTTTAGCCAGCTCCGCCAATGTGCCGTAGGTTATACAGGTTGCCTGGCAATGCTTAACGCAGGCAGGCTGTTCACCGCGCTTGACTCTGTCCGCACAGAGGTCGCAAAAGCGGGTGGTAACGGGTACAAAGTCCACGTAAACTTTATCCGGCCCGGAAGAAACGACCTCATATACCTTGATGCCCACCATACCCTCATGGAAATTATGTTCCTGTTTGCAGGCGACCTCACAGGCATGGCAGCCGGTGCACCATTCGTGCTGTATCAGTAAACCATTAAGAGCCATGGTTACTTCCCTCCTTCAACTTTATAGACACGGCAGATATTGGAGCGGTAGTTAGTGCCGCCGAAGCCTGATTTTCCCTGGTTGCCCATTGAGGTAAGGTTATTGATGTTATGTTCCCAAGTGCTAAAGAGGTTGGGAGCTCTACCATCGGTTTCCGGCAGCCACCAGCCGTGCGCGGCGGTAACAACCTGAGGAAGGGCAGTTGGGGTTACTTTAGCCTTCATTTTTACCTTGCCGCGGGAGTTCTCAATGTAAACCCAGTCGCCGTTGCCGATGCCCAGCGATGCTGCTGTTTTATCATTGATTTCACACATTGGGAAGGGGTCAAGCTCACGCAGCCAGGGCACCATACGGTGCTCGGAATGGAAGAACACTGGCGAGCGGCGGCCTGTCGTGAGAATGAGAGGGTATTTCTTAAACAAATCAGGGGTGGCCACGGGACTTTCTTTAGGTTCCTCGTAATAAGGCAGCGGGTCGAGTCCCCATCCCTCGTAACGCTTAGAATAAAGCTCTACTTTGCCGGTAGGCGTATCGAAACCAGGCTTGCCATCAGCGCGTAGCAGACCCTTTTCGTAGCGATAATAGGGGCGGGTATTATGACCCTTGGGCGGGTATTCCCAGCAGCCCTTGGCCTTGAGTTTTTCAAAACTGGTATTTCCGTCCTTCAAACGGTCGTCAATCAGTTCTCGGACGGTATTATATTTGATGGGGGTGGTAGCGAGGCGTTTTGCTAGCTCCAGGTTAATTTCCCAATCGGACTTGGCTTCGCCGACGCCTTCAACGGCTTTGACGCTTACGCCGAGGGGTTGCCACCAGGAGCGGAAGCTTTCCTTCTCACAGATGGTGCAGGCGGGCAGGAAGATATCGGCTAAAGCCATGGACGTAGGCGTCTGGAAGAGGTCGACGCAGACGATAAAGTCCAACTTTTTCATGGCATTAAGGTGACGCCTGGGGTCGGCTGCTTGTCCACCAATGATATTGGAGGTCTGTATCCAGGCGCCCTTGACCGGATAGGGCTTACCCGTCTCCATCTGTTCAAGCAGGACGTCCGGCTGCACCCAGCCGCGGAAGCCTTTAATCATGGGGTATTCGTTAGCGCCGATGCGCTTTTCATTTAATCTTTTCACCAGGTCGGCGCCATAAAGCTGGGTAAGCTCGGCGGAGGAGAAGGGATAGGTGGTCACGCCATGCGAGTTGCGGGCGATGACATTGCCGCCGGGATTATCAATATTGCCGGTGATTGACCAGAGTAAAGTGATAGCTTGAGCGACGACGCTACCGGCTGGCATAGCGTCCACCGGTTCGCCCCACTGAATGGCGGATGGTTTGTTGGTGGC
>JBGOXC010000040.1:0-7829 GCA_041478935.1 Dehalococcoidia bacterium | reverse complement strand
GCGGAATCGGTATTGCCCTGGAAGACACGCCGCAAGGCACAGTATGGAAAAGGAAGACGTAGACCAAAATAAACAAGGCACTGTAATTACAGTGCCTTATCTTAATTTATAAGCTAATACTCCGGATAAGTATTACTAAATTGAATGCCTTCTTATCCAGCACCTTGTTAGATTAAAACATTACCAAGAGGGCGCTAATAGCTCTAGTGACTTTAGAGATAGCGGTATAAGATTAGCCCTTGCCGATGCGGAAAATCTTGGTTCCGCATTTGGGGCAACTGCCCTGGGTGGCCGGTCTCTTGTTCTTTAGAGTGACCGCTTTGGGACTGCTCATTTCAACTTTCTTCCGGCATTTCATGCAATAAGCCTGCATATTACACCTCCTGGGCTATTATATCTTTGCCTAGCAGAGTAACAAAATTGGGCGCATTTGTCAATAGCCGCAGGCTTAAAAAAACATTATTTTTAGCTTCAGGTCATAATAGGACGGCTTAAGCGACAAGAACGCCTGATTTATAATGAACTCTGGCGATATAGCCGGCGGTGTAAAACTTAGTCTTCCCGCCAGTTCCAGTACCTCCCACCTTTAAAAACAGCGGAGTTCATTTCATTACTCAAGAAAATGAGGTTGGCATCCGGGAAGCGCAGGCACATGTTGTAAAAGAAGGCGCCGGTATCATTAGTTTTCTTAAGCTCCTCTTCCGTAGCGACGAGATATTCCTTAGTAAAAATACATGACGAATTATCAAAAGGCATACCGGCTTTCTGGTGACCGGGAATTATGACCTCGGCGCCCATTTTTTCCAGACGCCCTATGTCCTTTATCCATTGTTGGCGCTCCTCGGCCGTTATCTCGCAGGTGAACGGGTGTGCCTGATTGAAGAGAACATCGCTGGCGATAAGGGTTTTGATGGAAGGAATCCAGACGGCTGTATTATATTTCAGGTCGCCCATGAGTTCCGGGATAATCTCGATGCGCTTACCCTCCAGGTCGAAGTAGTTTTGGGAGAGCGGCTCGATATTGACCGCTTTGGTCGGTGCGTTCGTTGGCCCGATAATATCTTTCCAGACGTTTATTTTACCGAACATCTGCTTATTGATGGTACGAGCTACACTGGGGAGGGCGATAACCTTTGCTTCGGGGAAGGCTTCGGTAATTGGTCCCAGCCCAAAGTAATGGTCGGGGTGGGCGTGGGTGATATAGATATATTTCAAGTGCTTGCCGGTTTCTAATATCTCCGCCGCCACGCGATGGCCGTTCGATAAGTTCCACTGCGCATCAACTAGGGCGGCATCGTTCTTGCCCATGATAATGATGGAGGCGACGGCGAAACCGCTTTCGTCCGAGAAACAGACTTTGGTCGAAAGCGAATTCGGCCCGTGATTATTGATTCTTACTTCCATCGGTTAACCCTCCCAAAACAAATTGTTTTCAGTTTACCAAGTCGCGCTGGATACTGCAAGAAATTTACCTTCGCCGCCCAATAGCCCCGGCATAAGTCATTTCATAAAGGCGGGCGTAAAGACCGCCGTGTGCCAGCAGGTCGTCATGCTTGCCTTCTTCAACAATGCGTCCGCCATCTATGACGGCGATGCGGTCGGCATTCTTGATAGTGGAGAGGCGGTGGGCGATAACAATGGCCGTCCTGCCCTTTAATAACTTTTTCAGGGCTTCCTGCAGCACCTGCTCACTATAGGAGTCCATGTTGGCAGTGGCTTCATCTAACAACAAGATGGATGGATTAGCCAGGAGTGCCCGGGCGAAACTGATAAGCTGGCGCTGCCCCATGCTTAAGTTCTGGCCGCGCTCCTGCAGCCAGGTGTCGTAGCCTTTTTCCAGTTTCATGGTAAAGTCGTGCGCGCCGACGATTTTAGCCGCTTTGATGATATCCGATTCTTTAGCAGCAGCGTTTCCGTAACGGATATTGTCGGCAATGGTGCCGGAGAAGAGGAAGGGGTCCTGCAGGACGAGTCCAAGATGGCTGCGGTAGGCAACCTGGTCTAAATCCCGCACGTCATAGCCGTCCACCAGTATTTTGCCACGGGTGGCGTCGTAAAAACGGGCTAAAAGGCTGACCATGGTGCTTTTACCGGCGCCGGTGGGCCCTACCAGGGCGGTGGTTTCCCCGGGGAGGACATTAAAGTTGATATCATATAGAACTTGTGGTCCCGTCTCGTAACGGAAGGAGACGTTTTCAAAGCTAATCCTACCTTCGAGGCGGAGTGGCTTAAGGGCAGTGGTGCTATCCGTTACTTCTGGTTTAACATCGGCAAACTCGAAGATGCGGGCGGCGGATGCCATCGCTCGCTGGAGCTGGGTATATTCCATCGTCATCGTGCGGAGGGGGTCAAAGAATTCCTGGATATAGAGGGTGAAAGCCACCAGCGTGCCGACCAGCAGTGTGCCGTTGAGGACGCTCAAGCCGCCAAAGACGATGACAAGCGCTGTGGCTATAGAGACAAAGGTTTCCAGAACCGGCATTCCTACGGTGGCGTAACGTGCCGCTTTAAGATTTGCCTGCAGGTTTTCTTTGTTCACCTGGTCGAAGTGTTCCGAGTTAATTTTCTCGCGGGAGAGGCTCTGGATAAGGCGGATGCCGGTGATATTTTCCTGCAGCGAGGCGTTGACTGCCGATAATTTTTGCCGCGCAAAGATAAAAGACTGGCGTTGTTTCTTCTGCCAGTAATAGATAAATACGAAATCGAAAGGCACCACGACCAGCGCGATGAGCGCCAGGTTGAGGTTCATTGTCAACATCACAACGACGATGGCGATAAGGCTGATAATTTCGCCGACGACCCAGAAAGCGCCGGAATCCAAAAAGTCGCCCACCTCACCGACGTCATCCTGGGCACGAGACATAATACGTCCTGCCTCATTATGGTCAAAGAAGCTGATGGAGAGGCGCTGCAGATGGCTGAAGACCTGCCGGCGCAGCCTCAATAAAATCCCCTGCCCGATGACCGCCTCCGCTCTGATTTGCCCCCAGAAAGCTACAAGATTGAACAAAGCGTTGCCGATGAAAAGCAGGATAGCAAAGTTAAGCCCGGACATATCCCCCGCCACAATGTAATTATTAATAGCCAAACCCACCAGATAGGGGCTGGCGACAATCGTCCCGGTGTAAAAGAGCGTCGTCAGGATGGTAAGGATAACGGCGACCTTATGGGCGGTGAAGTATTTAGCCATACGCCCCACAACCCGCGAATCGTACGGCTTGCCGTAAACAATATCATCGGAGTCGCTAAGGCTACTCTTGGTGTGCCTTCTGCCCAGCAAAGGAATGGGTTGAGCTTCCGCCACCGGCAGCGATATGGGTTCTTCCATCTCGGCGGCGACTGTTTCTTCTTCCGCTGGGGCTTGCCAGCCTTCCTGATACTGGAACTGCAGATTGTAGAGTCGATTATAATAGCCGCCGCGGCGGATAAGTTCCTGGTGAGTACCGCGCTCCACAATGCGGCCGTTCTCCAGCACTAAAATGAGATTAGCCATCTGCACGGAACGCAGCCGCTGGGCGATAATAAACGTCGTCTTGCCTTTCAGTAGGGAGTTTAGCACCTGCCTTATCTGGTGTTCGGTCTCCATGTCCACGCTGGAGGTGGCGTCGTCCATGATAATGATACGGGGATTAAGGAGCAGGGTGCGGGCGATGGCTAGCCGCTGTTTCTGGCCACCGGAGAGGGTGATGCCCCGCTCCCCCACCCAGGTATCGTAGCCTTCCGGCAAGCTCATCACAAAGTCGTGCAGCTGCGCTATCTTCGCTGCCTTTTTAATTTCATCCAGCGTGGCGCCGGGCTTGCCGTAACTGATGTTCTCGCGGATGGTGGCGGAAAAGAGGAAGGTGTCCTGGTGGACGATGCCCACGTTCCGTCGCAGCGACTCTAGAGTAAGGTCGCGGATATCTTTGCCGTCGATGCTGATATAGCCGGACGAAACATCATAAAAGCGCGGGATAAGGTTGGCAATGGTGGACTTGCCGCTACCGCTAGCGCCGACGAGAGCAACCACCTGCCCGGGTTTTACATCAAAGCTGATTTGCGCCAGGGCGGGCTGCTGGGCGTCATAGCTGAAGGAAACTTTCTCAAACCCCACCGCCCCTTTAACACCGTCAAGGTCGACGGCGCCGGGTTTTTCCGCGACCTCCGTTTCCGCATCGAGGACTTCAAAGACGCGCTGGCCGGAAGACATCGCCCGCGAGTATAACTGTGTCAACCAGCCCAGCATCCGCATCGGCATGTTGAACATGACCACGTAGAGCAGGAACTCCGCCATTTGCCCCTGGGTCATCTCCCCAGTAATCACCAGCCTGCCGCCGTACCAGAGGATGCCCGCCATAGCGAAATACAGGGCAAAGCTCATCACCGGGCTATTAATAGCCAGCAGCTTGCTGACCTTGATTTCCAGGTCGTAGTTTTCCTTAGCCTGGTGCATGAATTTCTCCGTCTCGTAGTCCTCGCGGGCGAAGGCGCGTACCACTTTAGAGCCGATGATGCTTTCCTGGATAAAAGTGCCCAGCACGCCCAAGCCCTGCTGAATCTTCATGAAAAAGACGCGGAGCTGGTTGCCGATGGCGACGGCGCGGTAGGAAACGAAGGGGAGTGTGCACAGGCTGATGAGTGCCAACTTCCAGTTAATAATAAAAAGTACCACAGCGATGGCGATAAGCAGGACGAAGAAATAGACGCCGCGTAATAAAGCGAAGCCAACGAACATACGCACCCCTTCCACATCCGAGGTCGCGCGGCTCATCAGCTGGCCGGTCTGGGAGCGGTCGTGGAACGCGTAAGAAAGTTTCTGGAGCCGGTTATACATCATGTTGCGGAGGTCATAAGCCACGTGCTGCGAAAGGGCTTCTGCCAGGTAAGTCTGACCGTAATTCAGGACGCCCCGCAGGATGCCGGCAATGGCAATGCCCGATGCTGTGAAAACTAATAGGACGGTCTGGCCGGAGCCTAAAGCCAGGTCGATAGCGCGGCCAGTTAAATCCGGGATAAACATAGATAGCGCCGCCCCGGCAAGGAGGCAGATATAAGTGAGAATAGCCAGACGGCGCTGTTTCCAGAATAGCGCGGCGATACGCCCGAAAATACGCATACTAATATAATGTTAACACAAAGGGAGATATAGGCGTAAAAAATAACCTACAAGAAAAAGCCGGATTTAAGCCCTACCTATAAACCCCGTACTCTTTGGTGAACTCAATCATGGTTTTGAGGTTTTCCGGCTTGACCTCGTCGGTGGAGGAGCGGGGTGAAAGTATGTAGCCGCCGCCCTTGCCGCAGACATCAATGAGCTTTTTACAGTGAGCGATAACATCTTCCTTCGACCCCACCTGCAACAGCGATGATGGCACATTCCCCTCGATGCAGATATGGTCTTTAAGGACTTCCTTGGCTCGAAAGATATCCGTGGTATCAAAGCGCGCCAGCAGCGAGCCTTTAGGGAATTCCAGCAGGTATTCCAGCCGCGAGGTAAAGTTGCCCTCGAAGAAGATACAGGGCGTCAGTCCTTTGTTAATCAGCCCCATGACCAGCCTTTTAAAGGTGGGCCAGTAGAACCTCTGGAACTGCTTCATCGACATAAATTCATCGGAGCCGCGGGTATTGGTCATAAAAATACGGGTGTAGCCGTTTTCGCTTGGCTCGGGCACGGGTCTTTCCAGCGTTTTCTTAAGGATAAATTCACACATTGCCTCGATTTTATCCGGCTGGCGGAACATGTCCATCATCGTCCCACTCATACCGCGCATGGAGTGAGAAATCACATCAAAGGGAGGCATCGCCGCGCCCTGGAAATAGGGCGGAAACCCCAAATCCAGCATCATTTTGCTGAATTTCTTTATCTTTGGCTGCCACTTCCGCATTTCGCGTCCAGTCTTTTGTAAAGTAGTGATTGCCTTGGCCACCTTCGGGTCGGCAAAGACCAGCGCCAGCGCTTGCGCCCCCATCGCCCCGGCGGTATCGGATAGTTTGGGGAGGAGAGCTAAGCCCGCCAGGTTATCGCTGGTGCGGGAGAGGAAAATGCGGAACATAAAGTCGGAGGGGTCGTTCATATAAAGGTCGTACTCATCCGCCTTGAGGTTATCGATTTCAATAGCCTGGTGTCCCTGATGTGGGTCCACGCCGTGACCCGGCCAGCGCATTGTCTTCGGGGCGAGAATCTCCAACGCTTTACCCGGCGTAAACGGCTGGGCGTAAATAATATCCGCCTGGAATTCCGGCAGGGTCTTCATATAAGCCTCATACCAAGCGTCAAAGTCATAATAGGCGGCGGAGCACGGTATGCCGGTATATTTAGCGGGGAAATAGCCAATGGAGCTGATGACCGGCACCCTATCCGTCGGTTTAAGCTGGATGGCGTTCATTATTCTTGTTTCGCGTTCCTTGCGCAGCTGTTTGCCAGATTTACCATCGTAAGAATAAGGCACCATATCGTTTCCTCCGGAATCAAAATTCTACGTTGAAAAAAGCTTGGCTAATACCCAGAATCTTTAAAGAAAAAATTTTTAGTTTGCTGGCGGAATTATAACACATATGCTACAATACTGTCATTAATCGGGCAGCCAAACAGACCTAAATTTCAAGATAGAAAGGAACTAATCAGATGGCGGAATTTAAATATGAAAAATATGCGGTGAGGAAACCCATTTATGAGGCCGGACCGGGCATAAAAAATCGGCAGAGTCCCACAATGACTTTTATGAGTGAAAAGCAGACGGGCGCGCCTTATTATATTACGCTGGGGTGGATATACGGTATACCCAAGCCGAACCCACATGTCATGGAGCATGTCCACGACTATGATGAAATCATCCTCTTTTGGGGCGGCGATTCTAAGCAGCCGCAGGTGCTCGGCGGGGAGATTGAGTTTTACATCGGCGGTCAGCCAATCACCTTTAACACAACCACCAGTATGTATATTCCGAAGGGCACTCCGCATGGTCCGGTCACCTGGAAGAAGTTCTACTACCCCCATATGCAGATGTCGTTCATGCTGGGAACCGGCGACCCGGCTAAAGCCTGGGGCAAAGACATCACGGACGGCAAGAAAAAGCCGTCGAAGAAAACCAAAGACTTTGATTATGAACAGTACGTTATCCGCAGTCCTATGCGTGAAGCGGGGCCGGGACAAATAGGACGTCAGAGTCCGACGATGACCTATATGAGCCGCACGCAGATAAACGTCGCTAACACTTATATTGAGTGGGGCTGGATTTACGACGTGGTGAAGGTGCCATTGCCCAAAATGGTGCATGATGAAAAGGACGAGATAGTGCTGCACATCGGCGGCGACTATAACAACCCGGAAGACCTGGGGGCAGACCTGGAATTCGACATGGGCGACGATAAACTCGTATTCAACACAAGCTTCGGCATGTGGATTCCCCGGGGAACAATGCACGGGCCATTAATCTGGCACAAATATCGCCACCCGCATATCGAGATGGCTATCATGCTGGGGGCTGGGACAGTAATGGAAGGGTGGGCTGGCAGCTTCTTCGGGCCGGATGGCAAGCGCATGCAAATCGGGCAGCGCCCGCCTACGCCGCCGCCACCTGCTAGATAAAACCGAATATTAATAATTACGCTACTTAATTATGCGGCGTGCTAATCGCTTTAAACGTCTTTCCAGACCAGGGATATGGGAGGCGTCGGTGGGGTTTTTCGCCAGGACGGAAACGCTGCCTATCCATTTCATCTTACAGAGCTTGGCGTAACCTTTTAGGTTTTGCATTGTCTGACCGATACCTTCCTCGGCTACAGCCAGGCCGGCAAGGCGTTTACCTTCCAAGCGGGGCCAGACGGCGCAGGTGCGGTCGAGGAAATTC
>JBGOXC010000097.1:0-5499 GCA_041478935.1 Dehalococcoidia bacterium | reverse complement strand
ATCACAAAGAGTACCTCAAGAAGATGAGGCAGGAGGTAGACGTCCTCACTTTAAGCGCTACCCCTATTCCCCGCACCCTCCACATGTCGCTAGTTGGTGTGCGGGATATGAGCACGATGGAGACACCGCCTGAAGACCGACTACCCGTTAAGACTTATGTCGCCGAATACAACGATCATCTGGTCAGGGAGACTATTTTAAGAGAACTGGAGCGCAACGGTCAGGTGTTTTTCGTGCATAATCGCGTGCAGAGCATCGCCATGATAGCGGAAAACCTGCGGACGCTGATACCAGAGGCAGAAATCGCCATCGGTCACGGGCAGATGCCGGAAGATGAGCTGGAAAAGGTGATGACTGCTTTCGCGCAAGACAAGGTGGACATCCTCGTCTGCACGACGATTATCGAATCCGGTCTGGACATGCCTAACGCCAATACAATTATTATCAATAAGGCAGATAAGTTTGGGCTGACACAACTTTACCAGTTGCGGGGTAGAGTTGGGCGCGGGGCCAACCTGGCTTACTCCTATTTCCTTTATGACGGCAAACGCCTCACCGACATCGCACATAAACGTTTGCGTACGATTTATGAAGCGACGGAGCTTGGCGCTGGGTTTGGAATTGCCATGAGAGATTTAGAAATACGCGGCGCTGGAACGCTATTGGGTCACCGGCAGAGCGGGCATATTACCGCCGTCGGCTTTAGTCTTTATACCCGTCTTCTTGCCGAGGCGGTTGAAGAGCAGAAGGCGATTATGGCGGGCAAGGAAAAACCGCCGCCACGTTTACTCCCGCCCGTTACCGATTTGCCGTTTGACGCCTTTATACCGGAAAGTTATGTCTCCGATGTGGATACACGTTTAGACCTTTACCGCGCGTTAGGCGATATTGATACAGTAGATAAGCTAGACGATATTTTAAAAGAATACACCGACCGTTTCGGGAAGCCGCCGTTAGAGGTGCATAACCTGCTCTATGCCGTCAGGATTAAGGTGCTGGCGGCTAAAGCCGGCATCGAGTCCATCACCACCGAGGAGGGCTTTATTATCTTGAGACGTTTCCAGGGTGCGCCCTTTAACGCCCAGCGGTTTATGCAGACTTTGACCGACGGCGTGACAGTTGGGCGTACTCAGATAAGGATTGACTATAAGAAGTTGGGGATGGGGTGGCGGGGGGTATTGGAGGGGGTTATAAGAGGGCTGTTGACATAAGACGATTGAGTGAAGTCATAATTTGGATGGGAGGTAAACTATGGCTATAGCAATTAGTCCACATTATCGGGATACAGATTTTCCTTCAACATGGTCATTAGACCAAAAGATACAAATATTTGAAGATCGTATACAAGGATGGCAATTGGATATAGCCCAACTATGTGGAGACAGTAGCCCTCATGCCGGTTTTGCGGTATTAAGTATAGTATTTAGTTACTTTGAAATGATTGCAAAGTTTCAAGATGGTTACATAAAAAATGATAGATCAAAAACATATTTTAAAAAGGGGTTGTATAATGTTTTCCAAAATATTTCTAATACAACTCCAGGAATGAGAGAAAAGCTCTTAAACAAGCTTTATGAAGATGTAAGATGCGGGCTATATCACGCTGGAAGAACAGGTCCAAATATCGAATTATCTGGTAATTTTTCCTTCCCTATCGCGTTTATCTCTCCACCCGATAAAGTACAAATAAATCCTCATAGATTAGTTCCTGCTCTTGTGCAGCATTTTAAGTCGTATATTCTTCAACTTCGTGTTGTTACGAATATAGACCTTCGTCAAAACTTCGAAACACGATTTGATGCTCCTATATAAATATAGACTCTCTTTTCAACTTTCTCCCTATACTATAATGTATTTACTCGTTTTAGTATTTAGAATTTCTCTTGTTTACCCTCGTCCCATTGACTAACTTTGCTACTCATTATACGTTATATTATAGAGAGAATTTTAGTGAGGTAAGAAAGAGATGTTCAAGAAAGCTGTAATCGCCATACTATTATTGACCGTGGTTTTCAGTATTTTCGGCTGCACTTCATCCAGTAACAACACCACCAAGCCGCCGGCCAGTATTGAATACATTCGTGAAGCTAAACTTGCTTCTACCTGGCAAATGAAACAGATTCAGCTAAATTTCACTACCGAAACATCCATTACCATTGAGCTGGCGGCAGGCGATAAAGTGGATGGTTATTTTTATGTCGTTGGTGAGGGCACCATTAGCTTTACAATAACTGGAATTACGCAGATATACGCATCACCAAGCGGAACAACCTCCGATAGATTTTCCTTCACCGCCAGCCAAGAGCAGGGCATTGATTATAAGCTAAAGTTCACGGTCGGCGGCAGCGAAGCCACTGTTTTCCTGGAGCTAATATACCCTGTTACCGGTGAAGTACTGGTACCTATCGGAACAAAATAGCTGTGTCTAAGATGAGTAACACCCGCGTTTTTGTAGCGTGGAAATCCTATTTTACCAGCGTTAAAAACAACATCAGCACCTTGATTACCTTAAAACTGGTGCCGTTTTTTAAGCTTTGTAATATTCATACTGCTTTGGCTGTCGCTGGTATCGTAGGTCCATTTATGCTATCCATCGGCGACCTTTCGGCCGGTTTAGGTAGCCCTGGATACAGCATCGTCCACAATTCCATCAGCAGCCTGGCATTAACGGACATAGGCTGGATACAGACCATAGGCTTTCTAGCGCTCGGCTTGCTGGTGGAGATATTCACCGCTGGTCTCCTTTTTAATATAAAACGGGGCGCCAGATGGTTCTACCTTGGTATAGGTATTTTTGCTTTCTTTGGTTTTGCAATGCTGCTTATCGGAGCTTTCCGCACTGACCCGGTTGGCGTAACACGCACAATAGAAGGAAGAATCCATGGGTTTATGGCCAGCACTTCTTTCATACTCTTCCCAATTGCTATTTTATGCCTCATGCCCAGTATAAAAAGAGACCCTAATTGGAAGTATCTATATGGTTATACTCTAGTTGCTTTCATTCTCGCAGTGATTCTGGTAATAACAATAAAATTTTTACCGGAGGAGAATTTCCTGTTCGGACTATTGGAGCGGCTACTCGTAGCGAACGCAATTATCTGGGTAGAAGTAGCAGCGGTCAATATGTTTATTTTGTCTTTAAAACGCAAATTAAAAGTGGAAGGTAAATCGTCGTGATAGTAGAAATGCGCACCGGCGCCACTAAAAAAGAACTTGATGATGTGGTGCAAAAAGCAAAATCACTGAACCTCGGCGTTCAGCTTAACGTAGGCACAGATAAAACCGTCGTAGCAATATTGGGCAGCAATACCGGTCAGATACCCACGGATATTTTTGCTATTCTCCCGGGTGTAGAAAATGTCACTCGTATTATGAAGCCTTATAAATTGGCTTCCCGCGCGTTCCGTTATAAAGATACGATAGTAGATTGTGGCGGAGTAAAAATCGGCGGCGAACACATTGTCATAATGGCCGGTCCCTGTGCCGTAGAGAGTGAAAAACAGCTTATGGAGGCGGCCGAGGCAGTTAAGAAAGCAGGCGCCAGTATCCTGCGAGGAGGTGCTTTCAAGCCCCGCACATCTCCATTCAGTTTTCAGGGATTACAGAAAGAGGGTCTGGAACTCTTGGCTAAAGCTAGGGAAGAATTCGGCATGCCGATAGTAACAGAGGTCGTTAATCCGCAGGATGTGTTGCTCGTGGCATCTTATGCAGATATGCTACAAATCGGCTCGCGGAATATGCAGAACTTTGCTTTGTTAACCGATGTTGGCAAGAGTCAACGTCCAGTGGTGTTAAAACGCGGCTTTTCCTGCACGATTACTGAATGGCTCACCGCCGCTGATTACCTTCTAGCGGAAGGGAACCATCAGGTAATCCTCTGTGAGCGCGGCATCCGGACATTCGAAGATAGCGTACGTTTTTCTCTGGATATTTCTGCCATCCCAGTTATCAAGAAAAATAGCCACCTACCGGTTATCGTCGACCCATCGCATGCAGCGGGTAATTACACGCTGGTGCCGGCTATTGCTAAAGCGGCGGTGGCGGCTGGTGCGGACGGCCTCCTTATCGAGGTACACCCTAATCCTAAAGAGGCGCTGGTGGATGGATTTCAGTCGCTATCGACGTCGGACTTTACGCGCCTAATGGCCGAATTAAGAGTTATCGCCAAGTCAGTGGGCCGTTCAATATAACGGGGTAAAAATCTTTATTGTTCCAATACGATGTTATCAATCAGGCGCGTCCTGCCAAATTTAACCGCCATTGATACCAGGGCAGGATACTTTATACGGTGAATTTCTTTTAATGTTTCATTATCCGCAATGCTAATATATTCAATATCTGCCAGTGATTCTTTCTGGATAAGCCTAGTCATCTCTTTCCGTATAGCGACAGCATCCCACTCTCCTTGTGCCGCTCGTTCCTTAGCCATTAGCAATGCCTGGTAAAGCATCGGCGCTGCCCTCCGCTGTTCAGGGGAAAGGTAAGTGTTACGGCTGCTCATCGCCAAGCCATCCGCCTCACGCACGGTAGGGCATGTTATTATTTCTAGGTTCATGTTGAAGTCTTTGACCATTTTCTTGATAACGGTAACCTGCTGGGCATCTTTTTGTCCAAAGTAAGCCTTGGTTGGCTCAATAATATTGAAAAGTTTAAGAACAACGGTGCTAACACCGCGGAAATGTCCTGGCCGCGCTGACCCTTCCATCACCTCAGTAATACCTTTAACTTCGACCCAGCTATCGTAGCCAGCCGGGTACATCTCTTCATTAGATGGCATAAAAATAATGTCAGTCAAAGGTTCTAGCATAGCAAGATCGCGGTTGGTGTCGCGCGGATAGTTTTTAAAGTCCTCTTTGGGGCCGAACTGCGTTGGATTGACAAAGATGCTGACCGCTACCAGCTTGTTTTCTGCTCTGGCTTGGCGTACTAGCGAAAGATGACCTTCGTGTAGATAACCCATGGTTGGCACAAAACCCAGCGTCTTTTTCAATGTTTTTCTTGTCTGCCGCATCTCGGAGATGGTGTTAATGACTTGCATTTTGTTACCTCACGCACTTTGTTATATAAAAAAAGTCCCGATTTAACCTGGGACTCTTTTTTGTAATCATATAATATATATCGTTATTTACCGAGATTGGTTAGTATGCTTTCGTCCATCGGGAAGCTCTGGGCTTCAGTAGGGAATTTACCATTCTTTACATCATTATGATATTGGGTAATAGCATCTGCCATGATAACAGCAATCTTGGCGTACTGTTTGGCGTGCTTGGGAATAAAATTAGTATATGAACCGAGTATATCATTGATAACTTGTACCTGGCCATCACAGCCAATGCCAGCACCGATGCCGATGGTGGGGATACTGATTTTTTTAGAAATAAATGCGGCGAGAGCCGCCGGTACGGTTTCCAGCACTACAGCAAAAGCGCCAGCCTGGTCTATAGCTATCGCATCCTCTAAAAGGCGGTTAGCTGATTCGGGAGTTTTACCCTGAATCTT
>JBGOXC010000021.1:0-9237 GCA_041478935.1 Dehalococcoidia bacterium | reverse complement strand
GGATAACAACTCTGCCTTTTCGATAATAAACACCTTGTAGTTGCCTTCAAAAGGCGGCAGGCTGGCATCGTGCAAGATTCCATCGATTTGTCCCACGCCGATTAGCTTACGTTCGATATCTTCATCTTCGCTGTAATCTAGATTGATGACTTGGACGTCGCTGTGTTTGTTCTCATAAATTTTTTTACACGAATTACATTCGAGGCATGGTTTGTCGGTAGAGGGGCAATTGAGTGCCTGCGCCAGATTTAGCGCCAGGGTCATCTTACCGACATGTTGTGGACCAACGAAGAGATAGGCATGTGACAGCGTGCCCGATTCCAGGCTGTGCTTTAACAGCGAGACCGCCCCCTCCTGCCCGATTATTTCCCACATTGTAATAAATACTCCTCGTTAATCCGGGTCGCGCCGGGTGAGGTCGTCCAAAGTTTCCCGCCGCCGGATGAGCCGTGCCTTGCCATCCTTCACGAAAATTATGGCTGGACGGAAGGTGGCATTATAATTGCTAGCCATTGGCACGGCGTAAGCCCCACTCCCCGCTACCGCCAAAATATCCCCCGCCTTAAGCTCGGGCAGCTTGATTTCTTTAATTAAAACATCGCCGGCTTCACAGAATTTACCGGATATCGTCACGGTTTTCGTATCTTTAGCCGTCGGGCGGTTGGCTATCAGGGCTTCCTGCACCGCACCGTACATCGGCTGGCGGATATTATCGCCCATCCCTCCATCCACCGAGACATAAGTCCTGACGCCGGGGATATTCTTAATGACCCCTATTGTGTAGAGCGCCACACCAGCTTGGGCGACTATCTTTCTCCCCGGTTCAATCATTAGCTTCGGCATTTCCAGCTTAAGCTCGTGGCAGCGGCTAGTAAAACTATTGATAATTGCCTCGGCAAAAGACGCAATGGGCGGCGGCACTTTACCCGTCTCGTATTGCGCGCCGAAGCCCCCGCCGATGCTCAATATTTTTATTTGGAAACCGAATTTCTGCTTGCTAGCGGCGGCGTATGCCAGCGTCTCGTCCAGCGATTTTAGATAAGGCTCGTATTCAAATAGACCGGAGCCGATGTGGAAGTGTAGCCCCACTACATTGAGATTTTTCGCCGCCAGGGCTGTTTTTACCGCCTCATCCCATTCGGCTTTAGGCAGACCGAATTTGGAGTCGGCGATGCCGGTAGAATTATATTTATGCGTATGTGGGTCGACGCCGGGGTTCAGGCGTAAAAGGATATTGACCTTCTTCTTGCCTGCAATCTTGATAAGCATATTAAGTTCCGGTAGGTTGTCCACCACGATATGCCCGATGCCTTCCTTAACTGCCAGTTTCAGCTCATCAGCGGACTTATTATTGCCTGGGAAATTAATACGCTTGGCCGGGAAACCCGCCGCCCGCGCGAAAGCCAGCTCTCCGCCGGAAACCACGTCCAGGTCGAGTCCCTCTTCCTCAATCAGTTTAATCATAGCTTTAGCGATGAAAGCCTTGGGGGAATAGCTGACGGTCGTGTTGGCGTAGCGTTTGCCGAACTCTGTCTTGAATTCGCGGCAGCGGCTCCGCATGTCCGCCTCGTCGTAGACGTATAACGGCGTACCGAATTTTTTCGCCAGTTCTAGCGTATCGCAGTCGCCTATCGCCAGGTGGCCTTTTCTGTTCACTTCAGTAGTTAATGAAAATACCGCCAACCTCGGAACGTCACTCTTTTCTACCATACTCACCTCACACTTTAATGTTAGCAGTGGCTACCGTTCAAGTCAATGAAATTGGAACCCGGACAGCACTCTTTTTAGGGACGAAAAACATGATTATTTTTTCCTTAACGGGGTGTTTAAGAGGGGTCTGACCCCTCTTAAAAATAAACCCCCTCTCCAACCAGCATAATAATGGCGGTGATTGATGTTAGTGGTTGGAGAGGGGGTAGGGGGTGAGGCAAAGTTATAATCTTTCTTTACAGTAATAACAGCATTCATTACAATGGTATTACTAGATGGAGTGATTGCTATGATTCAAGCTGTCTTTTTTGACCTTTACCAGACGCTGGTGCATTACCAGCCTTCCCAGGAGGAGTTGGAGGCTGATGCGTTAAAAAACCTCGGTATTAGCGCTACTGCGACTGCTCTGCGGCATCCCATGCTTACCGCCAACGAGTTCATTTATCAGCAAATCGCCAAACGTCCTTTAAGCCAGCGCTCGCGTGAAGAAACAATGGCCCTCTATTCAGAATACCAACGGATTGTCCTTAAAGAAGCCGGCATTACCGCCGACGAGAAAATCGTCTTAAGATTGCTCGGTATGATGCAGCAGGCGAAGATGGATCTCATTCTCTTTGATGATGTCATGCCGGCGCTCAACGACCTGAAAAAACGTAACCTGAAACTTGGTTTGATTTCTAATATCGAGCAGAATATGACTGTCACTCTGGAGAAGTTGGGCCTTTCCGCAAAGCTGGAGAACGTCGTTACCTCGCAGGACGCCGGCTTCACCAAGCCGCAGCCGGAGATATTCAGGTATGCTTTAAAGAAGTCTGGCGTGAGTCCTGCCGACGCGGTCTACGTCGGTGACCAGTACCAGGTGGATATCATTGGCGCCAAAGGTGCCGGTATGCAGGGTATCCTCCTCGACCGGGATGATTATTACCAAGAAAAACTGGACTGCCCGAAGATAAAGAGTCTGAAAAAACTAGTCAACTATCTTCTTTAGTCTGTCATCTTGGCAAGCGAGCACACGTCACATTTACCTTCCAGACACAACGTTTTATAGATGTGTATCAGCCCCTGCTGCCGTCGGGCGGTATCAACCAAATACTGGGTTATTCCCAGCTGCTGCCGCATATGTTTCACCAGCGTATTTTCTGCTGATGCGTGGTAGCCCCGGTAAATATCTAAAACTCCTTCACCATGTTCTGGCAGTCCCCTGACATAGAAAAAGGGCAGCAGCACGTTAACGATGATATCCGCCACCCGCTCCTTACCCAGCAGCGCGGGGGCGGCGCCGAGAGACGGTAGACCAAAATCCAGATAGCATCCCCAGTAGCTCTCCGGGGATACCCGTAGTGCCTCTTCCAGAGAATTCGTTTCGTTGGCATCCGCTGCTTCTTTAAACCTGTCCCCCAACCCAGCTAATAGACCTTTTTGGCGATAGCGTAGTAGGAGATGGCTCATCGCTGCGATGCGGCGTACTGGATAATTACTTGGCCTGACTTTGAAAAAATGCCAATCGTGCGGCGACATTGCCTCCACCAGGCTGACGGTTGACCAGATACTTTCTAGCTTTGTTTCCCAAGTCTCCATATCATTGTAAGCCGGACAACATCCCGCACGCTGTGACGGCAGCAGCCCCGCCGCGCCCATTAAATGAGCCTGGCACTGGGCAAGGTATTCGTTATCTGACGTTTCCTCGGACGCTATAGCTTCCAACCTCGCCAGGGGCATGCAGCGGCTTAGTTCGGCCATGGCTTCTTTGTTTTTAGAGTAACCCAGCGCGGTCGTTATTCCCTGGTAAAGCGCTTGCCCTAACCCCAACGTAATTATAATTTTCTTATAACTAGCCGCTCGCATGAGGAATCTTGTTTCTCCCGCCTCATCCAGCCGATCTGATATCACTTTGGCGTCACCGCGATAACCAATGCCGCGACAGGGTATCGGCGAAGTGCTGTTGTTATTCCCGATATAACTGCGTAGAGCCAAAGTCGGTATCGTAAACCCATTTTCCAGGGCTATTGTTTTGGCGGTATCATGCTGATAGACCACGTGCAGTATTACTCGGTTATAGGCCGGGTCCCGATGGTGCTGGTGGGTCCACCAGTGGCTGGTTTTGACATGAATTTCAATATCACCTTTGGTTTGCCCTCTACTGGTGGTGATGATGGCATCTTTAAAATCCGGGCCGCGGTCATCATTGGGGCGCCCCGGGTAAATTACTCTAACCGGCTCGTTATCCACAGTTTTCAGGTCCAGGCGACCTTGCAAGGAATCATGCCAGATTCCCAGCACTTGTTTTTCGGTAACGGTAGCGGGCATATCTGTATCCCCTTCCTCCGCGTGACGGTGAGGAGAAACCCCGGAGAAATAGAATAAATCAGGAGGTTATTGATAATATATTGGTATATTACACGTTAACGTGTAATTTGTCAAGCCTTCTTTTTAGGTGGGGTGGCGTCGTATTTAAACTTGGCTTCTTCAGCGACGATGGATAACATTTTGACCGAGGCGCCGCGCGGCTGGTAGATTCCCGTTTCCCATTCGCTGATAGTCTGCTGCCGCGTGCCCAGTTTTTCCGATAGCTCGGTTTGGGTTAGTCTCAGGTGCTGGCGTAAAGCCTGAATGCTACCGGCATCCCAGCGGTTTTTCTTATTTAACTGTTGTTTGTCCACGTCTTGATTCTACACGATGCCGTGTAAACGGTCAACAGTTAAAGAGGCAATTAGGTTATTAATAACAAGACAATGAAAATGCTATAAAATAGAGCTTGATATAAAATTTAAGAGATATTTCAAGATAGAGCGAGCTGGTAAAAGAAAATCGCCTGTAGTATACTACTATCAGTAATATAATAAGTTGCCATGAATTAGTTTCTGCGCTATTATAATGTATGTTAGCACTCTCCCCTAGAGAGTGCTAAATAACGTCAAGACTTATTTAGTATAAATCAAGAAGGAGGTTATGTATGGCAGCCAAATTACAGCCCCTGGCAGACCGTGTCCTGGTAAAGCCCATTGAAAAAGAGGAAAAAACAAAATCCGGGATATACCTGCCGGATACGGCCAAAGAAAAACCCCAGGAGGGTGAAGTTATCGCGGTAGGTCCGGGCAGAATAGACGAAACCGGCAAGCGGATTCCCATGGACCTTAAGGTTGGGGACAGGGTCATTTACGCCAAATACGGGGGTACGGAAATCAAAATTGACGAAGTCGAAATGATGATTCTCCGCGAGAGCGACATTCTGGCGAAGAAATCAAAATAATATAAGGGAAGGCAAGGACTCGTCCTGAAGGGCGCGTCCTGAAGGAGGCAGACTATGGCAAAACAAATTATATTCGGTGAAGATGTGAGACACGCCCTGAAAAAGGGCATCGATGCTCTGGCGGATGCAGTAAAAGTTACCCTCGGCCCCCGGGGCCACTGCGTCGCCCTGGATAAGAAATGGGGCGCGCCCTCGGTGATTGACGACGGCGTCACCATCGCCAAGGAAATCGAGCTGCCTGAACCGTTCGAAAACATGGGTGTGCAGCTGGTGAAGGAAGCCGCCAGCAAGACCAATGACGCTTGCGGCGACGGCACCACCACCTCTACTATTTTAGCTCACGCAATTATCACCGGCGGTTTCAAAAACATCGCCGCCGGCGCCGAATCCCAGGCGCTAAAACGGGGTATTCAGAAAGCCACCGCGGCTATCGTCGAGCAGTTGAAGAAATCCTCCACGGAAATTAAAGACAAGGCTCAAATTGCCCAGGTGGGCACCATCACCGCCAAGGATAAAGAAATCGGCGATTTGCTGGCTGAGGTCATGGAAAAGGTCGGCAAGGATGGCGTTATCACCGTCGAAGAGTCCAAGGGCACCAAATATGAAATTGAGTATGTGGAAGGCATGCAGTTCGACCGCGGCTATGTCAGCGCTTACTTCGTCACCAACGCCGAGCGTATGGAAGCCGTTATCGAAGACCCCTATATCCTGATTACCGATAAGAAAATATCAGCCGTTGCCGATATTTTACCCGCCCTGGAAAAAATCCTCCAGGTATCCAAGAACCTGCTCATCGTCGCCGAGGATATCGACGGCGAGGCGCTGGCGACATTGGTGGTCAACAAGCTGCGCGGCACTATCAACGTTCTGGGTGTTAAAGCCCCCGGCTTCGGTGACCGCCGCAAGGCGATGCTCGAAGATATGGCTATCCTCACCGGCGGCAAGGTTATCTCAGAAGAGGTCGGACGCAAACTGGATTCCGTTACGGTGGAAGACCTCGGCCGCGCCCGCCGCGTAACCTCCGATAAAGACAACACCACTATCGTTGAGGGCAAAGGCTCCGAGGAAGAAATCAAAGCGAGAATCAAGCAGATAAAAGCCCAGATTGAAGAAACGACCTCGGACTTCGACAAAGAAAAACTCCAGGAGCGACAGGCCAAACTGGTCGGCGGCGTCGCCGTCATCAAAGTCGGCGCTTCCACCGAAGTCGAACTCAAGGAAAAGAAGCACCGTGTTGAAGATGCTCTCTCGGCCACCCGCGCTGCCGTTGAGGAAGGTATCCTGCCGGGCGGCGGCGTTGGCTTATTGAACGCTCTGCATGTGCTGGATAAACTCGCTCTCACCGGTGACGAAGCTACCGGCGCCGATGTTATCCGCAAGGCTGTTACCGAGCCCCTGCGTTGGATTGCCAATAACGCCGGCAGGGACGGCGCGGTTATCGTTGATACCGTGAAAAAGAGTAAGAAAGGCGTTGGCTACGATGCCGAGAAAGACGAGTTCGGTGATATGGTGGCTAAAGGCATTATCGACCCTACCAAGGTCGTCCGCACCGCCCTGGAAAATGCTGCCAGCATCGCCATCATGGTGCTGGTCACCGAAGCGCTGGTTGCCGATATCCCGGAAAAGAAGGAAGCTGGGGCAGCGGGTGGCGCTGGTGGCATGGGTGGCATGGGCGATTACGGGATGTAATTAATACACCTATTTACAAGGTGTTCAAGAGGGGGCGAAAGCCCCCTCTTTTTTACGCCCTCTCCGCTAATATGATATTGACCCCGTTCATTTACTCACTCTATACTTAAACTAGAGGTATAAATTAGTGGAATCTAAAGAAAACTGCGGTGTCTGCGGTAAGCCTTTAGTCTACGGCACAAAAGAAGTCTTAAAACGCTGTGACTTCTGCGGTCAAGAATTTCCCGCTTTGATATACTGTCCCGGCGGCCATTATATCTGCGATGCCTGCCATGGACGCGCGGCGCTGGATATTTTAAAGGACGTGCTGAACACGACCAAAAGCACCGACCCCATCGAGATACTGGAAAAAGTCATGGCCCATCCCTCGGTGCCGATGCATGGTCCGGAACATCATGCCATGGTACCAGCCATTATCGTCGCGGCGGTGAAAAACGCGGGCTACCCTATGCCTGAGGGTGCTATCGAAAAAGCGATAGAAAGAGGCTCTAAAGTACCTGGCGGCTGGTGCGGCTTTTACGGCGCCTGCGGCGGTGGCATCGGCGTCGGCACCGCCGTTAGTGTTCTTACCGGGGCGACGCCACTAACTGGCAAGACACGGGCATTGGCTAACGAGGCAACCGCCTATGCTTTAGGGAAAATGATTGACGACAGCCCACGCTGCTGTAAAAGGGCGAGTCGGCGGGCACTGGAATTAGCGGTGGAGTTCCTGAAAAACAAGATGGATATCAATCTACCATTAAGCAAGAGACCGAAGTGCAGTTACGTTCAGCGTAACCGCGAATGTATCCGCGAAGCCTGCCCCTATTACGAAAGTGCTTCTACCTAAAGTTTCAGCAAATCTTCCCAGTTGCCATCCGGGTCAATGGGTCCTACCGCCGCCAGGTGTAGCTTCTCACCTATTAGCAATTCTCCCGCCAGCCTTTGCAGCTCCTCGGCGGTAATAGCGTCCACAATGGCAATCACCTCATCAACAGTCTGGATTTTCTTCATCAATATTTCTTGGCTGCCCGTCCAGCTGGCGACGCTGCGGCTGTCCTCCATACGTAAGAAAATCCGTCCTTTAAAGAGCTCTTTAGCCTTGTTTATCTCTGCTTCGGGTATTTTTTCCTTGATTCTGTTAAGCTCTACCAGGATGGCTTTAATCGATACCGCCAGGTTTTTATTATCTACACCGGCGGATACCACCATCGCACCGGTATCGAGGAAGTGTTCCGCATAGCTCTGGATGCTGTAAGCCAGCCCCAGCTTATCGCGGATTTCCGTGAAAAGCCGGCTGCTCATGCCTTCGCCGAGGATGATGTTCAGCAGGTCAAGCTTGAAACGCTCGGGATGGACGATTGAAAGCCCCGGCAATGCCAGGCACATCTGCGTTTGTTCCGTATCGCGTTTCTCGATAGCCAACCGTCGCCCGGTTGATTTAACCGAATATGGTTCATATTTTACCGCTGGTCGCTTTTTCGACCACCCCGCCAGCGCCTGATTGACGGCCGTCACTGTTTCCTCGTGGTTGATTGCCCCGGCTATCGCTAGCACGGCGTTTGCTGGTTGATATTGCCACGCCATGTATTCGCGCATCATCCCTCTGGTGATATCGGTAACCGTCTCCTTGCTGCCGGCGATATCCCGTCCCAGCGGATGCCCGGGCCACATTATCTCGTCGAGGAGCATAGAGACCCGCGCCGCCGGCAAGTCCAGCGTCATATTGATTTCCTCGATGATGACCTGTCGTTCTTTTTCTATCTCTGCGGGTTCGAATTTGGAGTTGAGTAAAATATCCGCCATCACATCTAGTGCCCGCCCGAAGTGCGGCTGCGCTACCTTGCACCAGTAGACGGTCAGCTCTTTATCCGTGCCGGCGTTGAGTATGCCCCCCACCCCTTCAATAACCGAGGAAATCTCGGTTGAAGTTGGGCGTTTCTCCGTGCCCTTAAAGCAAATGTGTTCGATAAAATGGGAGACGCCCGCCTCGGTGTCATTTTCATAGCGGGAGCCGGTGCCAATGAAAAAGTTAATCGCTACCGACCGTGTGGAAGGCATCGAAGAGGTAATCAGGCGTAGCCCGTTATCCAGCGTTACTTTCTCGTACAACAAATTGCTCCTAATTACTTATAATACGGCATTAGATGAAAATATCCTAGTCCAACTTGCGCACACTCTTGGATATGACCATTAGCGCTAACGTGAGGATAACCAGCAATATCGCCATGCTTCCCACCGACCACGGTGCCCCGATGCCCTCCGCCAGCATGCCGGCGAAGAACGACCCAAGGCTGCCCAGTCCGAACCCTAACATCAAAAAACTCATCACCCGCCCGCGGTGGATGGCATCGGTATAATATTGCACCAGCGAGTTACCCAGCGCCATTTCTATTGTGCTGCCCATGCCGATAAATACGATTAAACCTAGTGAAAGATACCACCAGCTGGAAAAAGAGAAGCCAATCAGCGCGATGCCCAGCACGATTCCAGCGATAAGCAGTATCATCCCGCGTTTGCGGTTCATCAAAGACGCCAGGATAAGCGAGCCGACAATGGCGCCGACCCCTGAAACGGCTATCAAAATTCCCATGTCCGTGGCGCTAACT
>JBGOXC010000032.1:0-8395 GCA_041478935.1 Dehalococcoidia bacterium | reverse complement strand
CAAAGGTTAGTTATTACCTTTTAATGGCTACACTTTATTAAATTTCCCTAACTAGTTGATATGTTATATAATGTACCAGCAAAAATAATCTTGTAGTTATAGGAGGTAATCATGGACCTGGGTTTGAAAGGAAAAGTTGCGCTGGTCACCGGCGCCGGCAGTCAGATAGGTTTCGGCAAGCAGATTGCTCTGCTTTTAGCTAAAGAGGGGTGCGACGCCGTCGCCGTTACGGACATCATCGATGATGTGAACCTCACAGCGGAAGAGATTAAAAAGGCCGGCAAGAAATCCATCGCCGTTAAGGGGGATATTACCAACCCTACCGACGTTGCCGCGCTGATAAAAAAAGTAGTGGACGAATTTAAGAGAATAGACATCCTGTGCAACGTTGCCGGCGGCATTGCCAGCCGTGTGCCTTATGATAAAGCCAAACCGGAGGATTGGGATAAAGATATCCGCCTTAACCTTTACAGCATCATGCTCACCTGCCAAGCCGTCCTCCCCTACATGAGGGAACAAAAGGGCGGCGCTATTGTTAACATCGGCTCGGGCAGCACGCGTATGTACGGTCACGGCGCGGGCAACACTTACGCTATTGCCAAATCCGGCGTTGATACCTTTACCAAGCAGTTTGCCTTTAACGAAGCCAAGAACGGCATCCGTTGCAACTGCGTTGCCCCCGGTCCTGCCCCCACCAATTTCATACCGGGTCCGGATAAAAAGGGGATTATCGACATGCTCGCTAAAACGATTCCGCTAGGCAGGGGCGCCACCCAAACAGATATCGCCAATGCCACGGTATTTTTTGCATCTGAAATGTCCAGTTATATCACTGGCGCGGTTCTACACGTTTCCGGCGGGTCGGTACTGGACTAAGCGTAGTTTTTTCATTCTCATCATGAGGAGGGAAAATGGACCTTGGTTTTAAAGGAAAAGTGGCGCTGGTCACCGGCGCCGGCAGCCAGGTGGGCTTCGGCAAGGCAATAGCCCTCCTGCTGGCTAAAGAAGGTTGCGATGCCGTCGCCGTGACCGATGTTAATCTGGAGGATGTCAAGAAGACCGCCGCAGAAGTTAAGAAACTCGGCAGCCAGTCCGCGGCGCTAGGGGCGGATATTACCAAAAAAGATGAAATAGACGCGATGGTCAAGCAGGTTATCGCTGAATACAAGAAAATAGATATCCTCTGTAATGTAGCCGGGGCAATTCTTCATAAGGACTATGTTCCGCTGGATGAACAAAAGGATGAAACCTGGTCCAAGCAGATGGACCTTAATCTTTTCGGTACGATGTATGTGACGAGGGCAGTGTTGCCTCACATGAGAAAGCAAAAGTACGGCGTCATCGTGAACATCGGCTCCGGCAGCACCCGGCAATATGTTTTCGGCGTGGGTGTTTATGGCCTATCTAAGTATGCAATCGACCTGTTTACCAAACAGCTGGCGTACCAGGAAGGCAAGAACGGCATCCGGTGCAATTGCATTTCTCCCGGCCCGGCGCTCACTAATTTCGGCGCCGTTTTAAGGGAAGGAGCACCACCTCCCCCTCCCGACCAATATAACAAGATGCGGGAAGAAATGCTTAAGGCTTTCCCTCTCGGCAGGTTAGGCAGTGCGGCAGATATTGCCAATGTCACAGTGATGCTGGCGTCGGATATAACCGGCTATGTTACCGGGCAGGTGCTGCAGGTTTCCGGCGGCAACGTAATGTAAAAAATATCCTGCGTTTTTAACGTTTGTTAGTCTTGACAGACGAACCTTGCGGTGCTAGCATTCTGGGTAGAGGACCACGATGTGGCCTGAATTTAGCTTAAGGAGGCACGACATGAAACTCCACGAGCTATTCGGAGTCCGGCAAGTGGACTGTTGGAGCCCTGCCACTTAGGTGGGGCCAAGGGAAAGCGAACTCGATTCGTAAGATAAAAAGAGGGGTTGTATTTACACCCCATACGATAGTGATTATCGCCATGAGTTGAGTTCGTTCACGTTAGACTTGTGAGTGGAGGTCGCTTAAGAGCGGCCTCCACTTTTTTGGGGGGTAAAGGGGTGGAGAACTATCTAATCTTTCCTTGACATCATGACTAATTCAAATTTAGAATGACGACGATGGCTCAAAACATAAGGATTGTACCCGCTATTCTCACTAATGACCCCGCCACACTAGAAAAACTGGTGCGTACTGCGGAGATCTTTACCGATTTTGCCCAAATAGATATAATGGACGGGGAATTTGTACCCTCACGCAGCATCTCTTACCAAGATATTGCCGTGGTGAAACCCAAATTCAAATGGGAAGCGCATCTCATGGTGCAGCACCCGGAGAACTACCTGGAGGGTTTTAAGCGCGCCGGGGCACAAAAAATCGTCTTTCACTTTGAAGCAAAGACAGAGCCGGAACATACTATTCAGGCAATAAGGAAATTTAAGTTGGGGGTAGGGCTGGCGGTAAATCCCAAAACGACCATTAAGGATTTTGCTCCTCTAGTTAAGCAAGTGGATAGCGTGCTTTTCCTCTCCGTCGAACCGGGTTTTTACGGCGCCAAGTTCATCCCCGCAGTGTTGGATAAAATTGTCGCATTTCGTAAAACCTATCCTAAGACGGAAACAGGCATCGACGGCGGCGTGAAGGAAGAAAACATTAGAGAAATCGTGCAAACGAGGGTTAATGCCATCTGTGTTGGAAGCGCTATTTTTAATAAACCCGACCCCACCGCTGCCTACCGCCGCTTGAAAGAACTTGCAGCGGTAGCTTGATACTATTTGGGCTGCCCAGGTTTTTCCTCGGAACCCCAGTTGAGCATGACTTCTTTAAGTTTCTGGCCGAGCTGCTGACTGGAGCGCAGCCTTTGGATAAAAACGGGGCAAGCTTCCAGCAGCGAGTTCTGCGCCGCCAAAGCCATGCTGGACAGCAGGTTCTGCGTGGTGGGGTCCATCGGTTGTGGGGTACTCGCGCCGGGCACACCCTGCTCCAGCTGCCGCCGGATATCTTCAGTGGTAAACTTCATCGGTATAACGCAAGCTTTGTACCAGGGACATTCTTTGCATTGGACTATCTGGTAAGCTTCATCGATAATATCATCCATTATCCGCCCCCTGTGATTATCATTATACCACTCTATGGACAAAACAAATATTACAGCATATAATTCAGATACATATCATCATTTTGAGGCAGGAGGTTACTATGTCTCTTTATATTATGATGAGCATTATGACCGACGAAGGCAGAAAAACGGTAAAAACCAACCCCCACCGTATCAAAGAAGTCAACAAGGAAGTAGAAGCCATGGGTGTAAAAATCCTGGCCCAGTACGTTACCCTGGGGCAATATGACTTTATTAACGTTCTGGATGCCCCGAATAATGAAGTCATTGCCAAGGTAGCGATGGAACTGGGTTCCCGGGGCACCCTCCAGACCAGCACGCTCGCGGCTCTCACGCTGGATGATTTTATTAAAGCGCTACGCTAAGTCGATTTTTATTCATATCCCGGCGCACTTTTTATAACTCACTGCTTTATCCGCCTGATATTGCTGGAGGAAGATAATCAGACCCCTTAGTTTTACCCAAATTTCCCTTTACCAGTCATGTCCCTGGTGCTATAAGCTGCAGTACATTGACGGACTTAAGCCCAAGGAGAAATGGTATTTCAGCTTTGGCAATACGCTGCACGCCACTGTGGAGCGTTTCTTTAAAGTGAGTACGCCGCCTCCCCCATCGCTGGAAGAGCTTCTGCAATTCTATGAAGATAACTGGCTTTCCCAAGGCTTCGAATCGCCGGAAGATGAATTAAAACATAAGGAATATGGAAAAGAAATTTTAACGCGTTTCTGGGAAATCCATACTCCCGAATTCCGAATACCGGTGGCGTTGGAACGTAGATTTATTCTGGATATTGAAGGGATTAAGCTGCTGGGATATATCGACAGGGTGGATAAGCTGGAGAGCGGTGGATTATCTATTATCGACTATAAGACGCACCAGGAACTTTTTACCGCCGATTATTTGAAAAACAATTTACAACTAACGATTTATCAAATGGCTGCCGAACAGACGTGGAATCTACCGGTGGAAAAACTAACGCTGTACCACCTCCGCTCCAATACCCCCCAAACCTGCCCACCGCGAGGTGAAAACCAAATTAACCAGGCAAAGCAACTAGTGCTGGAGGTGGCGGAAAACATCACTAAAGGCAACTTCCCCGCGACAGAAAACGATTTCTGCCCCTGCGACTTCCCGGAGCATTGCCCTTACTATCGCCACCAGTATATTATCCCAACCACCCAGCCAGACGTTCAGAAGCCGTTGCCCAGCATCGCCGCCGCTGAAGCCGTCGAACAGTATGCCGCCCTCGATGCGCAGTTAAAAGAGTTACAGACTGAACTTGAAGAAATCCGCCAAACAATTATCAACTACTGCCAGGCAGAGGGTTTGAACCGCGTTTTTGGCAACGAACACGAAATCACCTACAAAATCGTAGAAAAAACCGGTTTTAACGAGGAAGAAGTTAAGGCTATCCTCGAACCTGCAGGCTGGTGGGAAAAGGTGCTGGGCTTCGAACCAACGCGGCTAAAGGAATTACTGGCAGATAAGGCAGTTTCCACCGATATCAAGAAGAAGATAGAGTCGCTACAGCGTGTTGTCTCCAGCTACCCACAACTACGCTTAAAGAAACGCTCTGTCGAAGAAGAATAGGGGAAAACCATGCCGAGACTGCTGCTGATAAGACACGGAACCACCAAATTGCACACTGACGACCGATTCTGGGGCAAGACCGATATGCCTTTAAGCGATATCGGCATCAAGCAGGCAAAGCAGTTGCAGTCTCGCCTAGCCAAAGAAAAAATCAACGCCTGCTTTTCCAGTACTTTGAACCGCGCCCGCACTACCGCGGAAATCATCACCGAGGGGCATAAGGTAAAAGTTATCACCTGCAATGAACTAGATGAATGCGATTTTGGCGATATCGAGGGGCTTGCTTTTAAAGAAATCGAGCGGCGATACCCGAGGTTAGCTAAAAAACTTGCCGATGGAACAGCTGTAGATTTCCCCGGCGGTGAAAATCTCAAGCAGCTTGACGCGCGGGTGAAAACGTTTATCAAAAGACTCAAGGCTTTTAAACCTGATAACACGATATCCATTGTCTCTCATGGCGGGCCTTTGCGTTTATTAGTGTGCAATCTACTGGGTATAGATATAATCCACTGGCAACAAATCCGCGTCGACCGGGCTTCTTTGAGTATTATCGAGACCTACCCGCAGACGGTTATTTTAAGTTTGCTAAATGATGTTTCTCATCTTAAATCGTAAGAAAGGCTTTTATGCAGCAGGCATTTGTATCCTGGAGTGGCGGCAAGGACGGCTGCCTGGCACTCTACCGGGCTAAGGCGGAGGGCTTAAAAATACGGTATCTGGTCAACATGGTCAGCGAGGACGGCCAGCGCTCGCGCAGCCACGGCATCCGCGCCGAGGTGATTAAAAAGCAAGCAGATGCGCTGGGCATTCCCATATTGCAGCAGCCCACCGCCGATGAAGCTTACGAGGCTGTTTTCATCAAAGCGCTCAAAGACTTTAAGCGGCAGGGCATCGATGTCGGTATCTTTGGAGATATCGACTTCAATGAACATCGCGAGTGGATTGAGAGAGTCTGTAAAGCCGCCACCATAACTCCCCGCCTCCCCCTCTGGCTAGAAGATCAATCGAAGCTGATGGAAGAGTTAATCGTGGCTGGCTTTAAAGCCGTAGTCGTCGCCGTAAAAGCCGATTTATTGGGTAAAGAATTCCTGGGCAGGATCGTTGATAAAAAATCCCTCGCGGATATCTCCGCGCTGGACAAAGGCATCACCCCCTGCGGTGAAGCCGGCGAGTTCCATACTTTAGTCGTTGACGGACCAATATTTAATAAGCGATTGGACATTACCAAAAGTGAAATAGTCAGCCACGGTGAGCATCATTTCCTGGAGATACTGGAAACAAGGCTCGCGGCTAAGAAAAAATAAGGACGGCAAATATGACGAAAATAATCGCCAGAGTGGTATCACAAAAAGGCAAATGCGAAGCCGGTCATAAAGTCGGCGATGAATTCGTCATCGACCCTCTTAAGACACCGGCAGGCATGTGCCCCTGGGCATTCTATACCATATTCCCCTTCGCCGAGCCACTCCAGTTCGGCGGAGTATTCCCGTGGGAAAAAGACCCTGCTAAAGCAAAGGTCGCCTGCCCGGACGCGGATAACCCGGTTATCTTTGAGCTAAGAAGATTAGATTAAAACTACTTCACCCCTGTGCTATACTTTAGGAAAGATTAAGAGAGGTTTTTCTTTGGCTAGCCAGGACGAAATCAAAACGAAAATAGAAAAACTACGGACGGAAATCAACCACCACAATTACCTTTATTACGTCCAGGACAACCCGGAAATCAGCGACGCTGAATATGACCGGCTGATACAGGAGCTAAAGCGGCTGGAGGAGACCTACCCGCAGTTCCTGACGCCGGATTCCCCCACCCAACGCATCGGCGCCGCCCCGCTGGAAGCCTTTGGCGTGATTGACCACCCCCTTCCCCTCCTCTCCCTCGCTAACGCCTTCTCCGACGACGACCTCACGGCGTGGTACAACCGCACGTTAAAACTCGTGGGCAACCGCCCGTTCGACTTCGTCTGCGAGCACAAGATAGACGGTCTGGCCGTGGCGTTGACCTACGTCAACGGGCAGCTGGTTACCGGCGCTACACGCGGCGACGGCTTCCGGGGCGAGAACATCACTCAAAATCTAAGGACGGTCCGCAGCATTCCCCTCTCCGTGCCTAAAGGCACCCCGCCTCGTTTCGAGGTGCGGGGAGAAGTCTACCTCCCCAAGACCGGCTTCCATAAGCTCAACAAGGAGCGGGAGGCGGAAGGCTTACCCCTCTTCGCTAACCCTCGTAACGCCGCCGCCGGCTCGGTGCGTCAGCTGGATTCCCGCATCACCGCCAAGCGCCCGCTGGATATCTTTATCTACATGCTGGGCTACGCCGAGGGCAAAGCCACACCACCAACACACTGGGAGACCATGGAATGGCTGAAAACCCTCGGATTCAAGATAAACCCCAATAACCGCCATCTTAAGACAATGGCAGAGGTAGAAAAATACTACCACGACTGGGAGAAGCAGCGTGAAGGCCTCGCCTATGAAGCGGACGGCGTCGTAGTCAAGCTAAATCAGCTCTACCTCCATGACGAGCTGGGTGACATCGGCCGTGAGCCGCGCTGGGCGATAGCCTATAAGTTCCCGGCGACACAAGCCACCACCAAACTCCTCGATATCGGCATCAGTGTGGGGCGGACGGGCACACTCAATCCTTACGCTATCCTGGAACCAGTATCGGTGGGAGGCGTGACCATAAAAAATGCCGCCCTGCATAACGAGGATGATATCCGACGCAAGGATATACGCATCGGCGATACGGTGCTCATCCAGCGCGCCGGCGAGGTTATCCCGGAGGTCGTGGGGCCGGTCTTAAGCAAGCGCACCGGCAAGGAGAAAGAGTTCGACCTGCTGAAAAAGATTTTTAATAAAGAGAAGGGGCGGCCTGCTTGCCCCGAGTGCGGCGGTGAGGTCATTAAGCCGGAGGGCGAGGTGATGTACTACTGCTCCAATGCCGCCTGTCCCGCCCAAGCGCAGCTCCGCATCGAGCATTTCGCTTCCAAGGGGGCGATGGATATCCGGGGGGTGGGGGAGAATATCAGCGCTACATTATTTAATCAAGGATTAGTTAAGAATGCCGCTGACCTTTATTATTTAAAACCAGAGCAGCTCGCCGAACTGGAAAAAATGGGCGAGAAGAGTGCCGCGAATATCATCAATGCCATTAATAACAGCAAGACAAGGCCGCTGGCAAGACTCATCTTCGCGCTGGGCATCAGACATGTTGGCGAGGAAATGGCGGAAACAATGGCGACGGAATTCCGCAGCATTGACACGCTAGCCGGCGCAACGCGGGAAAGATTAATGGAAATCAGCGCCGTCGGACCCAAGATTGCGGACAGCATGATCGCCTTCTTCCGCGAGAAAGATAACCAGAATATCCTTCGCCGTTTGAAAGAAGCTGGCGTTAAGATGGAGGAAGCGGCGGGGGTAAGAAAAGACCTGCCGTTATCCGGCAAGTAGTTCGTGGTCACTGGCCGTCTGGAAACCTTTACCCGCCAGGAAGCGGAAATAAAAATTAAAGAGCTA
Organism: Dehalococcoidia bacterium; assembly: GCA_041478935.1. Taxonomy (GTDB): domain Bacteria; phylum Chloroflexota; class Dehalococcoidia; order Dehalococcoidales; family RBG-16-60-22; genus RBG-13-51-18. The sequence continues at coordinate 187 of JBGOXC010000032.1, read as the reverse complement.
GGTGGTTCCACTAAGGATAACGTCACCCGCAAGACGGACTATGTCGTCTATGGCGCCGACCCCGGCTCCAAGCTGACGAGGGCCAGAGAATTAGATATTAAAACCATCAATGAACAGGAATTTCTGGAGTTAATCAAGAAAGCAGGCTCATGAAACTTATTGTAGGGCTCGGCAATCCGGGATTTTT
>JBGOXC010000031.1:0-8556 GCA_041478935.1 Dehalococcoidia bacterium | reverse complement strand
CGCCGACGCCACCGATTTGCCTTTTCCGGACGGTTACTTTGACTATGCTTCCATATCTCTGGGATTACACGATAAAGGAAAGCCTGTTCGATATCAAATCATTTCTGAGATGAAAAGGGTTGTCAAACAAGAAGGAGCTCTAATCCTTATAGATTACCAGGCTCCATTACCAAGGAATGTATGGGCTACGTCTGTGAGAGTCATTGAATTCCTCGCGGGCGGGTCGCACCATCAGGCCTTTAGAGATTATCTTGCCAATTTGGGGCTCGAGGATATAGTAAAGAATCACGGTTTACGGGAAGAATGCAGAACCTACCTCAAGAGTGGACTACTAGTGACTGCAAAGATGGTGAAGGGTTAAGCTATTATTGGTCATTCTTATCAAGACCTTCAACAAATCGTGATTTCTTAAATTTCTGGCCGCCCATATAAAGAGTGTACAGAAGCTTAACTCGTTTACTTTGCACATTAGGGCAAAATGTTAGCCAACAATCGTCCAGAAAGTGTAATACATATAATAATAGCTTGTTTTGTTCAAAGAAGCTGATTATAATCTAAACATTGAGTGCAAATAAAAGTCTAAAAGTTCTACCTTTCGTACAGTACCGCCCACCATAGTGTACAGAAGGTAGAAATCCATCTGTTTCAACGACTATCTTTTCGGGTGGTTAATATATATTGACATTACGTTAATTATGTTTTAAAATACATTACTCATTATCTTTAAAATCTATATATATTCCGTAATCGTCAATTTGACTAATCATGATCCAATAAGATGGGGGTAATAAAAAGGCTAAAACCGTTGCCCATTATCTTTACGGATGCTATTTGTGAGGCTTAATCAACATGGCTCATGAAGTGTTTATATGCTATTCTTCTCATGACGTCACTATTGCCGATACAATATGTGGTTCGCTTGAATCGAACCATCTAAAATGCTGGATTGCCCCGCGTGATGTTTTACCAGGTCAACTTTGGGGGGAGTCTGTTGCTGATGCTATTGACAGCAGTCGCATTGTTGTCTTGGTACTATCGTCCAACTCAAGCAATTCATCGCAGGTAACCAGAGAGGTGGAGAGGGCAGCGAGTAATAATGCTACCATTATCCCATTTCGAATTGATGATGCGCCCATTTCTAGAGCTATAGGGTTTTTCGTCGGCAGTCGCCATTGGTTGAATGCCCAGACGCCACCTTTGAAGGATCATTTAAAACAGCTCGCTGACACGGTAAAACAACTCCTGAATTATGAACCTGCGCCTCAAGAAATTATTACGATGCCGAAGATAAAGGAGAAACCAGCTGTCCCCATAAAGGAGGAAACTGAGGTCGTCAAGACTGTGCAGCAAGCATTACATTGCCCTAAATGCGGCATCGAGGTGAGATTAGGTGCCCGTTTCTGTCATAAGTGTGGTACCCCTGTCTACGAAACCCAGCAATACTAAAGAAGCCCGGGATAAGGCCAAGAAAATTATTAAGGTTCCCGAGACCACACCACAAGTCTCGTATTGCCGTAAATACGGCATTGAATTGAGACGAGACGCCAGCTTCTGCCATAAGTGCGGCACCAGTGTCAGCGAGGATGATAACTATATAAAAGCCCTGGATAGTTGAATGATATTAGAGAAACTTCGAGCGAGACTGGGTAATAATTAAAAAGTATTAGAAAAAGTAGCAGGAGAATTCAATGAGAAAAATATTTAAGCAATTTCTACTACCCTTCATTTATGGTACGTTGGCTGCCGCCCTATTATTATTGCCAATGCAACTAGCCACACCCGCAAATGCTGAAGAAGCCGAGTCGGAATGCTGGGCTGTTATTGTAGGTGTTTCGGATTATCAAAATTTACCAGATTTAACTTACGCTGACGATGATGCTCAAGATCTTGCTAATCAACTAGGCCCAATTTGGGGTAATGACCATATCAAATTACTAACAAATTCTATGGCAACTAAACAGGGCATCGAGAATGCAATGACTGACTGGCTGGCTTCAAGAGAAGGGGCGAATGATGTAGTGCTCTTCTTTTGGTCGGGGCTAAAAACCTTTACTGAGGGCTATCTATTTCCGTATGACTCACTACTTAGTTCATATACTAATGATATATCCGATAGTGAGTTGAACGACTGGTTGAGTCACCTAGACTCGCAGAAAATTGTGATTATGAATATCGGCGCAGATTTTCTTAGTGTGTTAAGTGGAACAGGCAGGGTAATTTTAACATCTAGCACGGCAAGTGAGGGTGATTGGTATGTTGGGGACCTTGGGCACAGCGTTTTTACTTATTATATCCTAGAAGCTCTTGATAATTTTGTAGCCGCCAATAGTAATACCAACCCTGAACTTTCCGTGGAGGAGATTTTTGATTATGCCGAGACCAAAACTACCGAATACACCGCGTCTCACTCTGGTATAACAACACAGCACCCGCAAATATCTGACCGCTATGAAGGAGATTTAAGCCTGCTTATCAAAGTCACGGCCGATGTGGATATTGATTTGGCAATGGCGACCGGTATTTTGAGCATCGACGGACAGGCATACTCATCAACAAGTTTACCTATAACATTCATTTGGGCTCCGGGTTCACTCCATAATTTCGAGGCAGTATCCACAATGTCCGGCGAAAGTGGAGAGCGATTCATATTCAATGCATGGAACGACGCAAATTCTTCATCCTCCAGGACAATCTCGCGCGGCGGCATCTATACGGCAAACTACAAAAAACAGAAGTACCTGACCATTGCATCGGCTTTTGGCAACCCTCAAGGCGAAGGGTGGTATGATTTTGGCGTTACGGCTACAATCTCCGTCACTACACCGCTGGAACAATCAGGAACCAAGCACACTTTCACAGGATGGAGTGGAGACTTTACTGGAGCTACGTCGTCTGCCTCCGTTGTTATGAACGAGCCGAAAACCGTTACAGCAAACTGGAGAAACGAATATCTGCTAACCGTTGAATCAGATATTGGCGAACCTCAAGGCGAAGGGTGGTATAACTCAGGCTCTACAGCTACAATCTCGGTGACATCGCCCATAGGGATAATAATACGCCAGGTCTTCACAGGATGGAGTGGAGACTTCACTGGGGATACGGCGTCTGCCTCTGTTGTCATGAATGAGCCGAAAACAGTTACGGCAAACTGGACAACTGATTACATGCAGCTCTATATAATTATAATAGTAATTATAATCGTCCTTGCAGGGGTTGGTGTGTGGTTTATAAGGATAAGGAGGAGGAAAGCACCTGTTTTGTCATCAGAGACTACCCAGCCACCTCCCGCACCTACAAGATGTCCCAATTGTGGCGCTAAGATTCAACCGGAAGATGTTTTCTGTATTACTTGCGGAAAACCTATCAAGGGTAAAAAAACTAAGTAAATAATGAAAGATACACCGGGGTAATAATAGATTACCTAAGGCCGTTGAGGATAACCCTTGGCTTGACCAATAAGCAGAACAGATATCAACGAGGCTATGATGTTCAGCTCTTTCTCGCCATCATGTATCCCGCTTTACCTAAAATCTTAGGTATACCTTTTACAAGAGTACGGTCCTTGTCCTTCTCTTTTTCAGACAGCTGCTCCCAGGGCACCAAGTCCTTGTGCAGTTTCTTTGATTTGTCGGTCTCCGGGGCATATTTCCAGCTATCGGCAAGTTTTTGCTTCATCCAACGCTTGTGCTCTGCTCTGGCAAGTTTTTCGACCTCTTCTTTCGTGAATCTGGCTGAGGCCTGATTACCGCGGGCAGGAATGATTTCATACCTAATGCTGATTAACTTGTTCTGAATATCCCGAGCATTACCTCGGTTCTGCTCCTTCTCGTCTTCCATCAATTCGGCATAAGGGAGGAGCGAACTGTGCTTCTTTTTCTCATTATCAGTTACCGGTCCATAGACATAACCTTGGGCTTTCATTTCTTTACAAAACAACTCGTGTACCGTTTCAGCAAGTTTTTCTATCATGCCACTGCTAACCTCTAAACGCCATAAAATGGTGAAGAAGTCGTGACTATCCACATGTAAATTGAGTTGCGCTTCAGGAGGCAGGCTGGAACGTTCAAAACTTGTCTTGCCAGCCAGCTGACTCATCGCCACAATGGCTTCCATAGACCGAGCGCCATGTTTGTATTTTTCAGTAAGTAGAAAAGCACTCAACACCCCCTGGTCGATACTCATGATATTTTTATAGCCTTCATTATGAAAAAGTTGGGGCGTGAAGCGTTCAAAGACGGAGCGTAAAGTGATAGCTCTCCGTATTATGTAATAAGGGTCACCTCCAGGCATATTTTTGCCTTTCTGTATATTAGGACCGAGAATATTGAGATATCCTTTGAGGCGGCTGATAAAATCCGGTAGTTTGACCTCGCGCTGCTCTTTTTCATTAATATTATTGCCAAAGGACTCCATGTTTGGGCTAGTTCCGCCGACAAAGACAAAGATACTACGACCAATGGGGTGTTTTATCTGGCCTTGCTGGAACTCTCCGTCCTGCATGGGCATCAGAAAACAGTGTAACCATCCAAGCGGCTGATTTTGCAGATATGTATCGAATTCGTCCCAGAAAACGAGTGGAATCTTACCGGACAGCGCTATATCCCGTACTTGGTGAAGAGCATCGTATAAATCTTCCGGACCGATAAATTGCGATAAATTGAAATTGAGAGGCTTATCAATTATTTCTCCAGGAAGTACTGATTTTGCTACCTCCGTTACGGAGAAAGACTTACCTGAACCGGGGGGCCCAAACACCGCAATGGAAAATGGTTTTTGTTGACGACCTCTGGCATATTCGCGTATTAAACTGCTGATGCTACGCAGGGCTTCTATCTCCCTGCGGTCTACAGTTTTCAGACTCCCAAATTCATCAATTGGCACATCGGGGAGAGCGGATTCCAGGCCTTCTAACACGATACGCTCGGCTACCTTTTCCAGCGGCTTTGAGTATTTATCCTCCAGAATAGTCCAGAATCGCCTTTCCTTGGCAGTAGAGGCAGCGGTAGACTTCGCCGTTAATGTCCTGGCTGGGTTGGCTACAATCGCCGTCGAGACGACATTGCCTTCTTCCGCAAGACTAGCGACTATTTTTTCCGATGGAAAAGAAAGCCGGATTTCTTTTGAATCGCTATTGGCCATACCATATCCTTCAATATGCAAAAGACGCATAGCACGAATCCCTGCCTGGATGCCACGTGATATATTCGGTTTTAAATTATCGAGTATCAGTTCTCGGGCAATGCTGGCAATAAGGCAGGACTTATAGCCGATCACCCAACCCCCATATTGGCGCTCCCACTCCCCCTCCAGTGCCGACGGGTCGAAGAAAAGCATAGCTCCCGGTCCCGTTGAATTATCTCGTGAATATAAAAGAGCACCGGCAGTACCAAAAGAGACAATAACATACGCACATTTTGCCAGCCTGTTAACGTGTGGATTATGCTGGAGTTCCCATAAAAGGTCCTGCGCAGTGCGTTCCCAGGAAAGTCCGCGGCTGATTTGAACCTGCTCGCCACGGAGATCGTTAGCGGTCATGACAGCAATCAACCGTTCGCAGTGATTGTTGTTTAAATACTCCCACAATTCACCCTGCGCGACAGGGCGGACAGTATTGACCAGAATCCATGGTTTAGCAGTTTTACTTTTTATTACCGCCGGCCATAACTCTGAATTTTGGCGAAACCCCAGGTTGTTATCACTGATAGCGATTAGATCGGGGTTGATGTCTTTATCTGCAACATCTTTCCATGTATCCATAGGTCTGGCTGCTTCGTAGGCCGGTCTCAACCCCAGGAATTCCTGGACACGCCAGAATTTTTCTTTCGAGTGGTCATCCCCTTTAAACAGCGACCACATGGCATAAGAATGTGAGAAATTAGGGTCGGTAGGGGTTATTTTTTGACGAGGCAGACTGATTTTTTTGACGTCGATAGTGGTTTTTTGATGTTGGTTCAGGCTGATGGCGATATCAGTAATCAGTTCACCCAGCATGGCCGCGCTCCCGGGCTGGCAGAAAGCCGCGGTTAAATTTTCAGCGTTCCATGTCTGCGCGATACCTTCTTGTCGTTGTATTCGGGCGATATTCCAGTCTATGGTCACATCCCCGGTAACGATTACAGTTACGGTTTCTTTTTTCTTACTCATGAGTTAAATCCCCTCATTGGTTAATATACTATATACCGTATCTACCTTAAGTGTGATTATTATGCACCAGCAAGCGCTACTAGTCAACCTGAATTGAACAAGTGAAAGAGTTCTATATCTTCTAGGAGGGTTACAGTTCGGATAGTAAGGAGTCTACTCAATGTTATCATCAATAATGGACTTAATTATCCTCGCTTCGAGACACAAATCATCTTTTTGTTACTGAGAGTCTCAATCTGACGATTTGTACATCTAATCTGATTTCCGTTGAACTTTTCTGACTATTGTTCAATCTCTCTTTGTCCAGTAAAAAGGCAAGGATGGATATATCAATATATATCATGTTTCTAACGGCGTTTGATTCTCTTGTTTTTTCTTTACTAGTTATCTATAATGACTTATAACTTATAACATGTTTATCTATTGGCTACTATCTTAAGGCCTACTTAAATAGGATAATGAGGTAATAAATAATATTACTAGTGGGAACAAACAAGGAGGATATCGATGAAAAAAATTTTATCCAAAATCTCAATTGTCTCATTCCTCGCCCTTATCATGTTACTGGTGACCACCTTCGCCATCCCTTGTACCCCAGCCCAGGGTATTGTAGGACCTCCTCCCCTAATAGCAAATCCGCAGGAATGTTGGGGTGTCTTTGTTGGAGTAGGGGAATATGAACACGGTTGGGGAAATCCATTGAATCGGGCTGATGCAGAAGACCTTTATAATATAATAAGCCCGGTTTGGGGTGCCAGTCATATGCAGTTATTGGAGGACTCACAGGCGACTAAGTCTGATGTACTGGATTCTGTTGATTGGTTGGCTAATCAAGCTGATTCTAACGATACCGTGTTATTCTTTATTTCGGCGTTAGGAGACGTAGACAGTATATTGTGTTATGATACCTGGGGCTCTGCTGGCCAGATAAATCCTACAGAGTTGGCAAATGCTTTTGATTCAGTCAATGCAGGTAAAATCGTTATAATTTTGCAGGTTTGGGGTTCGGGAGCTTTTCAGACCGCTTTATCTGAAAATGGACGGGTCGTTATCATGTCATCCGGTGTGGGTGAATCAGCTTGGATACCCTCTGAATTAGAGCATTCCGTTTTTGGTGGTTACGTTATACAGGCATTTCAAAATTTCGAAGCTACCGATACTAATCACGATTACCGACTTTCTGCGGAAGAAGTTTTTGAATCTGCCGGACCGGCAACAACACAATATGAAGTAAGTAATAGTTATCCTGATATTCAGCATCCTTTAATCGATGATGGTTATACCGGGGATTTGCCCTTAATAGATAAATTCGTTTTCGAAAACAATGTTACTCTTCCTGCCGGCGCTACCGCGGTAACCATCGATGGCACTAATTACACCTCGGAACCTCAAACACGAATTTGGGCACCTGGTAGTTCACATACCATAACCGTGCCAGAGTTGGTGAGTGCCGGCACTGGCACGCGTTACGTCTTTACCGGATGGGAAGGTGGAGGCACTTCATCTACAATATATACCTCCTATGGTTCTTACACCGCCGACTACAATAAGGAATACCAGTTAACACTAACCTCGCCTTACAATACTCCTACGGGTGACGGCTGGTACGTTGATGGCACATCTGCCTCATTCTCTATCACAGCTTCTCTTGAGACGTCGGATACCAAGCGTTTCTTCACCGGTTGGAGCGGCGACTTTACCGGTACTGCGGCGTCAGGTTCTATCGTCATGAATGCGCCGAAGTCTATAACCGCCAACTGGCGCACCGAATTCCTGTTAACCATCAATTCAGTCTATGGAGCGCCGACCGGGGCTGGCTGGTATGATGAGGGAGACTCGGCTAACATCTCCGTTGAAGAGGTACAAGGTTTCATTATCCGCCAGATATTCGATGGCTGGACTGGTGACTTGACCAGCACAGCAGCCAGCACCAGTGTTACCATGAATGCCCCCAAGGTTATCACTGCCACATGGCATACGGATTACCTGCAGTTATATATCCTTATTGGCATCGTGGTCGTGGTTGTGGCAGGTATTATCATAACCATCGTACTTGTTCGTCGGAAGGGTACGACACCGCGGCCTCCGGCTGCAGCCCCGCCGACCTATTCACCTCCGCCACCGACTGCAGCTCCACCTCCGCCGCCTGCTAGATAGCCAAACCGAAGTGGTATAACAAAATAGTAGAAGTTATCTTGACGATATCGTCGAAGTAATATAAGAATCCTGAACTAGAATCGAACGGGTTATCTTTTGGGATAACCCGTTCGGTCATATTGGGGTGTGTTATCACTCCCACATCGAGTATTCTACTTGCACTATTCAGTAACTATTAAGACAGAAAAGTCAGAAGAGATTTAGCTAAAATTACAACTGTTTTTTTCTCTCGTTATACCAATTACTTAATTCATT
>JBGOXC010000106.1:0-5337 GCA_041478935.1 Dehalococcoidia bacterium | reverse complement strand
GTGCTTCGGTATGCTCCGGCTTGCCCACACTGATACGTACGGCATTCTTTAGGAGCGGATTATCAAAGTAACGCACCAGGATGCCCTTTCTCTGGAGCATCTGGTGAAGCTCGCTGGCGCTGCCCTTCAACACAGCACAATAGATGAAATTAGCTTGAGATGGGTACGGCTTGAGCCATGATATCTGCTGTAATTCGTTAAAGAGCTGGCTTCTTTCCTTAATAATAGCCTTTACCCTACCCTGTAGATAGTCGATATCAGCCAGCGATTCGCGCACGGCAATCTCGGCGGCAACGCTAACGTTATGGGGTATCTTAATCGCCATCATGTGAGGGGCTATATTAAGCGGGAAGACGCCATAACCTATTCTTAAACCCGCCAGGCCAGCCCACTTGCTGAAAGAGCGTAGTACGATGAGATTCTGGTACTTTTCCGTAAGCGGCATGACCGTTTCGCCGCTGAACTCATAGTATGCCTCATCAACGACAACGGGCAGTCCGGTTTTAATAAGCTCCAGGATATCTGCCTGGGGTACGACATTGCCGGTGGGGTTATTGGGGGTGGCCAGGAATATAAGCTTGGTCTTATCGTTAATGGCTTTTTTAATCTTGACAACATCGATGGCGAAGTTCTCATCCCGGTTAATGTTAACCAGCGTGCCGCCGCATATCTGCGTGCTGAAACGGTAAATATCAAACGTGGGCACGCTGTTAATAACCTCGTCGCCGGTGCCGACGAAAAGTCGTACGATAGAGTCAATTATCGTGTTGCTGCCATGCCCCGCCACAATACGCGCCGCCGGCACACCCGCATAACCAGAAAGCAGGCGGCGCAACTCCTGCTGGCCGTCATCGGGGTAGATATTGAAGTGCTTACACTCGGCAAAAGCCTTTAAGACACGCGGCGAGCAGCCGTAAGGGTTTTCGTTGGCATTCATTTTAATAATGTGGGATAATGACACTTCCACCTTACCCTTAAGCGTATCCGGCGAAGTGCTGGCCGTATAGCCAGTAAATTTCGCCAAGTGTGGGCGAATATACTTCTCTATTCCTTCAGCCACCTAAAATACCCCCTATCCTGCGCCCTTAAGGCGCTTTTCTACCGCGCGGGCATGGGCATCAAGCCCCTCCGCCCTGGCAATCGTCATCACTGCGCCACTAAGTTGCTTGATATCCGCAGCTTCCGTTTTAACGATGCTGATAAGCTTCACAAAATCGAGAATATTGAGCGGTGAGCCGAACCTAGCCGTACCGCCTGTCGGCAGGACATGGCTTGGCCCGACAGCATAATCCACCAGAGCTTCGACGGCATTCTCCCCTACGAAGAGACAGGCAGCGTTGCGTATCTTATTAATATAGGAAGACGCGTTTTTCACCACCAGGCAGAGGTGCTCCGGGGCGTGAAGGTTAGCCAGCTCGATAGCTTCGTTCACGTTAGCAACCACGGCGATGAAGCCCCGCTTTTCCAGAGCCTCGGTGATAATGGCACGGCGAGGCAAGTCTTTAAGTTGCTTGGCAACCTCCAGATTAACGGCATCAGCCACCTGACGCGATATAGTTATCAATATGGATAACGCTAAAGAACCATGCTCCGCCTGCGCCAGCAGGTCGGCGGCAACATAAGCCGGATTGGCGGTGACATCAGCTACGATAATAACCTCGCTGGGACCATAGAGACCATCAATACCGACCGTACCGTAGACCAATTTCTTCGCCAGCGTGACGTAGATATTGCCCGGCCCGCAGATTTTATCCACGGCGGGGATAGATTCCGTCCCGTAAGCCAGTGCGGCGATAGCCTGGGCGCCGCCAACGGAGAAGATACGGTCGACTTCAGCTATTTTGGCCGCTGCCAGCGTTATCGGTGAGATTTGGCTGTTTTTCTGGGGTGGGGTAGTCAGGATGATTTCTTTGACACCGGCGACGCGTGCTGGCACAGCCGTCATTAACAGGGACGACGGCAGCGGCGCCGTGCCACCGGGGACATAGATGCCGATACGCTCCAGCGGTCGTATCATCCAACCCAGCTTGGCTTTGGCATCCTCTTTCAAGAGCGCCTTCTTTTGTTTCTCATGGTAGGCAGCAATACGCGCGGCAGCTAGTTCCAGAGCAGCGATAAGCTTTTTATCCACGTCGCGGTAAGCCCGGTTGATCTGGTCTTGAGTTACCTCTAACGAGGTCAGCTTAACGCCGTCAAACTTTTGGGTGAAGTCGAACAGCGCGGCATCACCACGTTTACGGACCTCATCGATGGTCTGGCGGACACCTTTTTCTAACGATTCATCACCGCCAGCCACTCCTACGGCACGGCGCGAGAAAAGCGGTTTAGCTTGAACAAAGCCTTCGATAATCTTCACTTAAGCGTCTCCCACCGTCGCGTGCAACCGATTAATTATATAGTCCATCCGCTGACGCTTATTCCCGTCTGCCGTCATATTGGCGTTGCCGATGAGACAGGCAGTGGATTCGAAAAGCGTTCCAATAATTTTAAGATTATGGCGGGCAATCGTCCGGCCTGTCTCCGTGTTTTCAATAAGCAAATCGGCATCCTCCGGTAGGAAAGCCTCGGTGGCGCCCCACGTGGGAATAACTCGGTAGTGCCCGAGGTGATTTTCCCGGGCGTACTTATCGGCGATGTTGACATACTCCGAAGCCAGGCGGAACGGTTCCGCCCTGCCGACGATAAAACGCCGTAAGTCGGCACTATTGTTGACCGGTAAGTTTTGGCTGACCACCGCCACCAGCCTGACCTTGCGCAGCTTTAAGTCCAGCATTTCTTTAACCGGGCTGGACGGGAACTGAGCGAGGTGGTCGGTAAGCCAGTCCCGGCCGGTTATCGCCAGGTCGAAATTGCCGTTGGCTACCTGCAAAGGCATGTCCTGCGGGCGAATTACTTTAACCGCTACCCCCGTAATGCCGATTTTAGGGCGGCGATTGCCGTCGGCGGAGGGGTAATCTTCTATCTTGATGCCAGCCTTATTTAACAGTTCAACGGTCTGCTGCTGCTGGTGGCCATCCGGTAAAGCCAGACGGACAGTATTTTTACCGACTTCCGGAGCAGGTGAACCCACCGACACATTTAGCGGAATGTCCTTCTTCTCACCTACGCTTTTTCCAAGTTCTGGTAAGGCGTCAGAGATAGAGGCGACAATTTCACCAAGATTTTTAAGCTCGCGGCTATTTCGGTTAGCGATGAGAAAGGTGCTGGTATCCAGCACCCGGCTGAAAGGCGATAAGCCGTAACTGGCAATTTCCGTCGTACTTTGCGCCGCCAGCAGCACCATGTCCGCATTCTCCGGAGGGTAAGCTTCGGCGGCGCCCCAGACGGGGAAGATGCTGAAACGACTCAAACGGTTTTTCAGGGCGAAAGCCTCCGCCAGGTTGGGGTACTCACTAGCGATGCGTAGCGGCGAGCCGTTCTGCCGCAGGTCTACCGATTTACTAGCCACCGCCATATATAGCGAGCTTTGTCCGTACGTCAGGTCTTTGACCTTGATTACATCGGAGGAAGGATATTTTACCAGCAGTTCTTCAATCCAATCCAACCCACAAATCCCCAGGTCGTAGTTGCCCATGGCTATCTGGATAGGTATATCCTTTTCGTGGAAGACGCGAACCAGCAGGTCAGGGAATCTTGCCGACTTTGGCCGGTAGAAACCCATGCTGGATTGATACTCGTCAAGACGCCAGTCGGCTTTCTGGAGTAAAGCGGCCGTCTTTCTTAGTAAACGCCCTTTAGGCAGGGCTATTTTAAGCGGCACCTTTTGCCTCCAGTAGTTTAATGACTTCAGCAACCGACCTAATGTCGGTCTTTGTAGATTTGGCCTTATCAATCAGCGTTAGTGCCCCGCCGCTTTTAACTTCAAGCGCCCAGTCGGCTTTTTGCCCATCTAAATCAAGCTCGGCGATAAAGCCCGCCTGACGTAAGGCATCCGCTACCTTAAAGGCTTCCTTAATGTCGGAGCCTTTGACCAGTATTCTTTTAGGGGTCGATGATAAAACAGTTTCCACGTTAACCAGCCTAATCAAACGGTCGAGATAGATAGCACAGCCGGAAGCCGGCACATCGCCGCCGCCCATCGAGGGAATCAGGGCATCATAACGTCCTCCCCCGCCGATTTTCTCCTTGCCTATAAAGAGCTGGAAAATCATGCCGGTATAGTACTCAAAGCCGGCGCCGGAGGCGATGTTAATCTGATACTTTATGTCAAGGTTGTCCAGAATAGCCACGGCCTTTAAGAAATCATCTAAAGACGAACCGATTTCCGGCATCGTGCGTAAAAACAGTGCCCGTTTATCCTTTAAAAAACCAGGTGATTGCCCTTTAAGACTCAATAGAGGTAAGAGAGTCTCGCCGAGTTCCGGAGCCGAACGGCTGATTTTAGTTAACACCGTTATATCGCCGTCGAGGATGCTATCAAATATCTTGTGCTGCTCCTCGGTATTAAGTTTAAGTTTAGCCAGCAGTGCCTTAAGCAAACCGGCGTGCGAAAGCCGCAATTCCACGTTTTTAAGTCCCAGCTTTTTAACGATTTCCATTGATAGCGCCATTAATTCCGCATCCGCCACTGCCGACCCCGCCCCGATAAGCTCGGCGCCGCATTGCCAGCGCTCCCGGTTTTTATCTCCAGTCTCAAAGGTAAACATGTTAGCGGCGTAAAAAAGTCGCGCCAGCCCCTGACCGGACATACTCTCCGTATAGAGTCGGGCAACCGGTATGGTGCCGTCAGGTCGCAGGACAACCCGCTCCCCACTCCAGCCATCCCAGTCAAGGAACGAGTAGACCTTGCCGAGCATGGTTGGTGTCAGCGTCCCCGCCGAGGTGAACAGGTGCAGATACTCAATGGTCGGCGTCCTGACTTCGCGGTAGCCCCATTTTATAAAACTGTCGCGGCAAATCCCTTCCAACTGGTGGAATACCGCCATGTCGGCGGGGGACATATCGCGCATGCCTTTACAGCGCTGGATTTTCACGCTTTTTCCTTTTAATCAAATATAGATATAATTTACACCATATCAGGCGGCTATTCAATTTTTATCACTCCCTCCAGCTTTGTGGTAATATCTATTTATCATGGTTGAAGATTTATCAATAGCAATTCGCCGAGGATTAAAAACCAGTGTTATCGGGCGAAAAATAATCTATCTACCCAACGTGGTTTCCACCATGGATGTAGCGCGGGAAGAAGCTCTAAAGGGGGCGGCGGAAGGGACGGTGGTTGTCGCTGGGGAGCAGACGGAGGGGAGGGGCAGACTCAAGCGAAAGTGGCTGGCGCCAGTGGGGAATATCGCTTTATCTATCGTTCTTTACCCGACTATTGCCAGCCTGCCCTACCTG
>JBGOXC010000047.1:0-7458 GCA_041478935.1 Dehalococcoidia bacterium | reverse complement strand
CCGGACTGTTGGCTGCTGGTGAAATGCCTTTACCCCCCTATATCCACACCCACCTGGAGAATCCTGATAGGTATCAGACCGTCTACGCTCGAGTTTTAGGCAGTGCCGCTGCCCCGACCGCTGGACTACACTTTACGCCGGATTTACTCGGTAAAATTGAACGTCAGGGCGTTCGTTGCCTTTTCACCACGCTGCACGTAGGACTGGATACGTTCCGGCCCGTCACCGTTGATGACCCCCGGCAGCATACCATTTATCACGAATACGGCATTGTCTCGCCGGAAGTGGCTGGAGAGCTCACCAAGGCTAAAAAAGAGGGACGCCGCATTATTTGTGTCGGCACGACCTCGGTCAGGCTTATCGAGCAGGCTGCCCTTATCAGTCAGCCCGGTGAGGTTCAACCCTTCCAGGACTGGGTAAGCCTTTTCATCCTGCCGGGGCATCAGTTCCGCATGGTAGATGTAATGGTGACGAACTTTCACCTGCCCAGGTCCACTTTGTTGATGTTGGTGACGGCTTTCGCCGGTAAGGACCTGATTGATAACGCCTACCGCGAGGCCATCGCGCAGAGATACCGTTTTTATAGTTTCGGCGATGCCATGCTGATTATCTGATTCAAGATAATGCTGGAGATGAAGGTTTAGTTTGGTTAGTCCCGCGCCGGCATACCCGGCATCTTGCCGTCTACCAGCGGTACGACGCATATCAGACGCAGCATTTCTTTACCAGCGTTCATGAAGCTGTGTTGTTCGTTAGGGAGCACGATAGCCACGTCACCTGGCGCTAAGGGGATTTCTTTGTCCCCGCTCTTTAATTTCCCCTTCCCCTCCAGTATAAAGACCTCATGTTCCCAGGAGTGCGTATGCAAGGGCGTGGCGCTGCCTTGTTCTATTTCAAAAACGCGCATCACGAAGTTCGGCGCTTGTTCTGCCGGTCCCGCCACCACACGCATGGTTACCCCCGGCGCCGCTGTAATCCCCTTAACTTGTTGGTAGTTCTGGACTTTCACGGTATCTCCTTTGATAAAAGAGTATGTTCAATTATCATTTGCGTCAGGGATATTGTCAAGCAATTGACCGCTATATTTCCGTCTGTTATTCTGTTAGTAATATGTTCGACTGGGATGCGGTCATCATTGGCGGGGGGCCGGCGGGGCTTACGGCAGGACTTTACTTGAGTAGGGCCATGCGGCGGACGTTATTGCTGGATAAGGACACCGCTGGTGGCTATCTAAGAAACATTGAGCTGATTGAAAACTACCCCGGCTTTGAGGGTATTTCCGGCGCCCAGCTGGCGTCTCAAATGGTAGCGCAGGCGAAAAAGTTTGGACTGCAGGTAGAAAACGCCGAAGTCACCGGCATCGAGCTTTTTTCCGGCACGCGCTTTGTTGCCTGCGCTAACGGGCAGGGATTTACCACCAATGTTATCATTATCGCCGGTGGGTCGAAGAATAAAAAGCTTAACGTCCCCGGCGAGGCGGAGCTGTCAGGCAAGGGCGTTTTTGAGTGCGCCCTCTGCGACGGCGGGCACTATACCGATAAGGTAGTCGCGGTCTGCGGTGGGGGTGATGCCGGCGTTACCGAAGCCCTCTATATGGCCAGGATTGCGTCTAAAGTGGTTCTCATTGAGGCGATGCCCAAGCTTACGGCGACTGTCATTCTTCAAGAAAGACTTGCCGCCAACCCCAAGATAGAAGTCCGCTGCGGCTTAAAGGTGGCGGCTATTTTAGGCAAAGATAAAGTAGAAGCCATTGAATTGGCGACTGCTAAGAAAAAAGAGACGCTTAAGGTAGACGGCGTGCTGGTACATATCGGTCTTGAACCCAATACCGGGTATCTTGAGGGCATCGTCCCCTTAGATGAGCAGGGGCAGGTAATCGTTAACGAAAATATGCAGACTGAAGTGCCCTATATCTTTGCCGCCGGTGATATTAGAAGCGGCTCGCCACGTCAGGTGGCGGCGGCAGCAGGGGATGGGGCAATCGCCGCGATTAGAACCGAGAGGTTATTGCAGGAGGAGGGATAGAAGATAATACCCCCATCAATTAAGGAGTAACATTCATGAATGATAAACGCGTCCAGCCGGTCTCCAGCGGGCTCCACGTTACTTACGATAGCATCCTTCTAGTTCGCCAGCCAGCCGAGCGATTAGTTGCCAATGTAAAAATTACCCCGGGGCAGCAAGTTCTGGACGTTGCATGCGGCACGGGCCGGGCTACAATAGCGGCGGCAATGGCGGTGGGTAAAAGCGGGCGGATCACCGGCATCGATATTGATGATAAAATGCTGGAAATAGCGAAGAAAAAGACCACCGCGGCAGGTCAAACCAACGTAGAATATCGCCTTGGCGACGCCGAAGCATTAGAATTTAATGATACTACTTTTGATACCGTAATCTGCGCATCGGCGATATTCTTTCTTAAGGATATACCCCGGGCGCTGCGTGAATTTCACCGCGTGCTAAAGACAGGAGGGACATTAGCCTTCACGAGTTTTGGCGAGGGATTCCTACAACCTGTTATTAAACCATTGGGCGAGCGCCTATCCAAATATTTCGGGCAGTCGCCGCCGGTTCCGTTTTTCATCGAGAGGACGAATACGCCGGACAAGTGCCAGGCATTACTCCAAGGCGCCGGATTTGAAAATATACATATTACCACAGAGCAGCTGGGTTTTTATCTTCCGGATTTAGCAACCTACTGGCAGGAGATAAGCCAGACCTTTATCAGGCTGCATCTGATTCGTCTAAACCCGTCTGACTATGAGAAATTTAAAACAGAGCATCTATCAGATATGGAATCAATGCTTACCGATAAAGGTATATGGCTGGAAGTACCTACACTTTTCAGTATAGCAACAAAGCGTTAACTATTAACTTTAACCGGTATCGGCTCCTTCGGCACTTTCACCTTTTCCCCGCTCACTTTGGCGATGGCATTAAAGCGCGGCGGGCAGGAATCAAAACAGGCGCCGCACTTGATGCACTTTTCTTGGTCGATAATGTGCACTAGGCGCTTGCCGCCGGTTATCGCTTCCACCGGACAGGCGCCGGCGCAGATGCCGCAACCCTGGCATTTATCCGGCAGGATATAATAGGATAGCAGTTTGGTGCAGACGCGGGCGGGGCACCGCTTTTCCTCGATATGTGCTCTATACTCGTCCATAAAGTAGCGTAGCGTAGTGAGGACGGGATTGGGGGCGGTCTGTCCCAGCGCGCAGAGCGAACCGGCTTTAATCTGATTCGCCAGTCTCTCCAAAATCGCGACGTCCTCCGTTTTCCCTTCGCCGGCGGTTATTCTTTCCAGGATGTCGAGCATCTGCTTGGTGCCGACGCGGCAGGGTACGCACTTGCCGCATGATTCCGCTTGCGTGAACGATAAGAAGTACCGTGCCACATCCACCATGCAGGTGTCCTCGTCCATAACCACCATACCCCCTGACCCCATCATCGAGCCGGCTTCCGTTAACGATTCGTAGTCCACGGATTTATCGAGGTAGGCTTCCGGCAGGCAGCCGCCGGAAGGCCCGCCGGTCTGCACGGCTTTGAATTTCTTCCCGCCCGGTATGCCCCCGCCGATTTCGTAGATAATCTCGCGCAGTTTTATCCCCATCGGCACTTCGATAAGGCCGCTGTTGGCAATTTTACCGGTCAGGGCGAAGACCGCCGTCCCTTTGCTTTTTTCCGTGCCGATGCCGGCATACCAGTCGGCACCGCGGGCGATAATTACCGGTACGGCTGCCAGCGACTTGACGTTATTAATAGTGGTCGGTTTGCCCCACAGTCCGGAAGTGGCTGGGAACGGTGGGCGCGGACGGGGCATACCTCTCTTGCCTTCGATGGACGCCATTAGTGCGGTCTCTTCGCCGCAGACAAAGGCGCCGGCACCCTCTTTAACATGGATATTGAAGCTGAACTTCGAGCCGAATATATTTTTTCCGAGGAATCCCTTAGCCTCGGCCTGCTGGATAGCCAGCCGCACGCGCTTCACTGCCAGTGGGTATTCTGCACGGATGTAAATATATCCCTCGCTTGCCCCAATAGCATAGGCAGCGATAGCCATGCCTTCCACCACAGTATGCGGGTCGCCTTCCATGGTGCTCCTGTCCATAAAAGCCCCGGGGTCGCCTTCGTCGGCGTTGCATATCATATACTTCTGGTCGCCTTTGGCGTTGCGGCAGAATTCCCATTTCTGACCGGTGGAAAAGCCGGCGCCGCCCCGCCCCCTTAATCCCGAGCGCTTAATTGTTTCGATGACCTGCTGCGGCGTCATTTCCTTAAGCGCTTTTTTTAATGATTCATAGCCGCCTAGTGCAACGTAGTCCTCGATTCTCTCCGGGTTAATGTGGCCGCAATGGCGCAGGACGATGCGCTGCTGGATGCTATAAAATTTAATGTCTTTATATAATGGTATTGCCTGCCCGGTCATCGGGTCTTTATAGAAAAGGCGCTCCACCGGTTTGTCGTCGCGCAGGTGGGAGGTCACTATCTCCGGCACATCGGCGATAGATACATGAGTATAAAAAATGCCTTCCGGCTCCACGATGGCTACCGGACCCTGCTCGCAGAAGCCATGGCAGCCGGTGAAGTCTATTTTGACATCGGCTAATCCCGCTTCTTTAACAGCTTTAGCTAAAGCTTCGGTGATTTCTAACGATTTACCAGAAACGCAGCCGGTTCCCTGGCAAATGAATACGGTGCGCTGGTCGGTTTTACTGGTTTGTGCTTTGGACACCTAATACCTCCGCCGCTTTCTTGGCCGTCATCTTGCCGTGAACCTCATCATCTATCGTCATCGTCGGCGCCAAGGCACACGCGCCGATGCAGGCGACTGTCTCTAATGTATATTTTCTGTCCGCCGTGGTCTCGCCGGCTTTGATACCCAGCAGTTTTTCTATCTCTGCCAGTACCTTAGCCGAGCCGCGCACGTGGCAGGCTGTCCCGCGGCAAACGCGTATCACCTTTTTACCCAGAGGCGTCAGCTTAAACTGGGCGTAGAAGGTGGCGACGCCGTAGACGGAACTTTCCGGGATATTTAGGAACCTGGCTATCTCTTTTAGAGCCGCTGCCGGCAGGTAGCGGAACTGTGCTTGCGTATCGTGTAAAATGGGGATTAAATCCTGCTGCTGGCCGGGATAGTGGGAGAAAATTCTATCCAGTTTACCCCGCACGTCGGCGGCGGTTAAGGTATCTTTTGCCAGGGGAACCACCTCCAGTTTGTAGGCCTGTCACCAATAATATTTTAAGCTATCTTGCCTTTATACTTCCAGCCAGGAGTGGGAATAAAGCGACTCGCCCGTTAGTACCCGCGCTGTTCGGGCGTAGTTTTGCATTTCCTTTGGCAGCGAGGTTATATCCGGCTTATCTCCGTCCATCATCCGGTGAACGAGCTCCACAATATCTGGTCGTTGCCCGCGGGCAATGGCTATCAGGTCTTTATCCAGGGCGTCCACCATGGCGGAGTATAGCCCATGTTTCATCAGCATGACCATATAGGTGCGGTTCAGCCAGCCCCGCCGGTCGGCTGGCGTGCCGTTGGAGACGTTAGAGATACCTGTTACTGACTTGCAGCCCGGGGCGATTTCGCCCAGCATCGCTAGGAACTCCACGCAGGCTTTATCCTGATTGATTTCTACGGATACCGGACTGACAATGGGGTCTATCCATATTCTCTCGTTGGTAATGCCGGCGGCGTTGGCCTGATAAACGAAATCCACGGTATTCAACGCCCTTTCATTGGCGTCGCGCGGCATGCCTTCGTTGCTCCATAAAAGACCGATGAGGTCGGCGTGATACTTTTGGGCTAAATCCAGCCCCCGGTCGATACGGCTGGACTGTAAGGAGACCGAGTTGATTAAAATTTTGTTTTTACTGGCTTTCAGACCGGCTTCCATGGCGTCCATATTGGCGGTGTCTAGAGAGAGCATTTTATCGGTGACAGACTGGACGGTATTGACTGCCCATGCCATTAGCTCGCCGCCGCCTTTATGTGTAGGGCCGATATTGATATCGAGAACGTCAATACCGGCTGCCACCTCCGCTTTAGCCATTGCCTGTACCGCTGAAGCGTTTTTCTCCTTGAGCGCCGTGCCGATGGTCGATGACATGACGTTTATATTTTCCCCGATGAGAATCATCCTATCTCCTTATGGCTTCCAGGCTTTTAGGAATGGGGTAATGTCCGCGGCATCTTTAGGACCTACCTGTATTTCCCAGCCGGGCATTTCTTCTTGAATAGCGTCGCGCTCATCCGCGATGTATCCCGGAATAATCAGCTTGCGGTGTTTGATTTTATCCGTAATACCGCTTTTCAAGATGGCGGCGCCAATGCTTTCACTGTTGAATTTACCCGCCGCCCAAGACGTAACCACCGAAAGCCCCTCGGTATCTTTAACGAAGAGGTAGCAGGGCACTTTACTGCTCTCGATTTCGCCGGAAACAATGGAATAAGTCAGCGAGAAGTTGGAAGTGACCATCAGCGGCGAATTTTCGTTGGGATTATTAATTTCGTAAATGCCCTGCTTGGTGGTCATCGGGCGCTGTGGGTCGGTATAAATATTCAGGCGGGCCACCAGCAGGGGGAAGAGGCTTTCTCCCTGTAAATCAGACAGGACGATTATCCCAGCGTACTTGGCGATGAACATGGCGGCGATTAGTGCTTCTTGCATTGGGTTTTTAGTCATCTCACACGGAAAAACTATGGTTGGATAACCCAACGGTCGGTACTTTTTATTTAACGCGGCACTGCGGATAATCAGCTGGTCTTGCAGTGCCTGCTGCGTGCTTCGCGCACCCGAATCAAGGACGATATTCTTGATACCGGACGCGGTGAGTTTCTCTGTCATGGTGGCAAGTTCCTCTAGATTGTGGGCTTTAGCCGCCAGCGGGCAGGCGGACTCTTTAGCCAGCGCGGCAGCGGCATCGAGGTTGTCTTTGGTGGCGGCATAGAGTAGCGGTTTGCGGTCGGCGCAAGCTTTAGCGCCCGCCGCCAATACATCCACTTTCTCGCTCATCAGTATAATATTGGCAGCGGTACCGGTTTTAACCTTATTTACCAGTGCGGAGAATTTGGCGGCGTCGCCCGTCTCGGACTTTACTGCGACCAGTTCAGCGCGCAAGACCAAGCCTACCCTTTCATAAACTAACTCGTTGACCCTTTTCAGCCTGGCTTTCACCTCAGCATCGGGCATTTTATCGCTGATAAGGATGGCGATACCCGGCGGGTTCTCAAATCTTTTTTCGTGGCGGAACATTACCGTCTCACCGCCGATTTTCAGGGCATTCTCGCCCGCGCCGATGGTAACGGGCAATATCGGGGGCGCCGCGGCTTCCGCCAGTTTGGCTCTGGCTTCCTCGGAGAGATGCGGACATTGGCTTAAATCCGCTTTGCCGGCGGCCAGGCTCATGGCAAAGGCAAGGCAGGTGGGCACGCCGCAATCGCCGCAGTTGGTCTTGGGCAGT
>JBGOXC010000148.1:0-4130 GCA_041478935.1 Dehalococcoidia bacterium | reverse complement strand
GGCGGCGCGGGGCGGCTTTACCACCGTCTGCTGCATGCCCAATACCAACCCGCCGCTGGATAACGGCGACATGCTGAACTACGTTAGAACTGTCGCGGCGCGGGAGGGGATTATCCGGGTTTTCCCCATCGGCTGCGTGACCATCGGGCGTAAGGGTGAGGAGCTTGCCGACCTTAATGAGCTGGAGATGAACGGGGCAGTGGCTTTCAGCGACGACGGCTCACCGGTGAACAACAACGACATAATGCGCCGCGCTCTAGAGTACAGCCGAGATTTTAAACGGCCTATCATCGACCACTGCGAGGATATGTCACTAACAAAGGGCGGGCAGGTTAATGAGGGGGTCGTGTCTTTAGAGATGGGACTGCGCGGTATGCCGGCTAAAGCCGAGGAGCTGATGGTCAAGCGGGATATCGACCTGGCTAAAGAAACCGGCGGTCATGTGCATATCGCCCACGTCAGCACTGAAAAGTCCGTCGAGCTGATACGCAACGCCAAAGAGGAAGGGGTGCATGTCACTGCCGAAGTTACGCCCCACCACCTCACCCTGACCGAGGAGGACGTCTTAAAATACGGCACGCTGGCTAAAGTCAACCCGCCGTTAAGGACCAAGCAGGACACTATCGCCCTGCTGCGGGCTTTAAACGACAGTGTTATTGATATCGTCGCCACCGACCACGCGCCGCACACTAAAGCCGATAAAGATTGCGAGTTTACGCAGGCAGCTTTTGGCATCAGCGGGCTGGAAACGGCGTTAGGGTCGCTGGCGGGACTTATCTTAAAAAGCGAATTGAGTTTGAACAACATGATTGCGGCGCTGACCATGGGACCGGCGCGGGTGCTGGGCTACGCCAAGCTGGGCACGCTGGAGACCGGCGCGCCGGCGGACATCTGCATCTTCGACCTGCATAAGGAGTGGACGGTGGATGTGAATAAACTCGCCTCCAAGGGCAAGAATACGCCGCTGGCAGGTCGGACGCTTAAGGGTAAAGTGATGTCTACAATCTATATGGGCAGGCCGGTCTATATAGACGAATCTTTGAAGATAGAGTAAAATAGAAAATCTCTTTTACTCCCTACTTGCGAAGGAGGGAGACGGGTAAAGGGGTGGCGTAACCCCCTCTCCCTTTTATAAAGGGAGATTGAGAGGGATTTTGAATAGGGGGTGAGGTAAAGAAAGATGGGTGATAATACTACTACTGAAATAGCAGGAAATACAACATGGTGGATACCACTTTTATCTGCAATCGGTGGTGCGATAATAGCTTTAATCGGAAAGGAGATTACAGATTGGGTTAGACGACCAAGATTGAACACTGATTTTGAAAAACGAGGTAAGTTATATCCCTTTATTTTCAATATACAAGAAAATTATGTCACTCGTGAGGGCGACTTAATGTCATCTAAAGGTAAAAAATATATTCGTTTGTGTGTTTTTAATAAAGGTAAATCCACAGCGTTTGGATGTGAAATAAAACTCGAAATCCGAAATGTAAATAAATCAGATATTGAAAGACCAACAATTCTCAAATGGACAAGAACAGAACCAAGACTACATGAAAAAAATACATATTCTCAAGAATCAATCACAATAAATCGAGATGATAAAGAATTCTTTAATCTTGCACATTTATCCTTCACTAAAAGTAAAAATGTTACTGAAAACAAGACCGATTCATGGGTCAGTATTGAAGATCCAGATAATAGTTTCTTCATAGGTAAAAATATACATTATCAAATAAAAACAACTGTTTCTTCTAATAATGCTGAACCGAGTATTTTTTTTATGAATATATATTGGGATGGAACAGAGGAAGGATTTGATAAAGCCTTTACTAAAGTATAAGGAGTAAACTATCTTGACCACCATGCACCAACTAAAAGCACTAATCCTCTCCGTTGTCGAAGCAATAAAAGGGGTGTACCTTTTCCGCCTGGAGGCGCCGGAGATTGCTAAGGCGGCCAAGCCGGGGCAGTTCGTCATGGTGCGGTGCGCTAAAGAGACCATCCTGCCGCGCCCCTTTAGCGTCCACAGCGTGGAAGGCTCACAGATTTCCCTGCTCTTAAGCGTAGTGGGTAAAGGGACGGGGTGGCTATCCCTCAAGAAAAAGGGCGATACGCTGGATATCTTCGGGCCGCTGGGCAACGGCTACACCATTAATCCCAAAAGCCAAAACCTTTTACTGGTGGCGGGGGGCATGGGCATCGCGCCCTTACGCTTTTTAGCGGAGGCGGCGGCAAGCTTAGGCAAAACGGTGACGATTATAAACGGGGCGCAATCCAAAGAATGCCTTCTATCGGTAAACCCGCCGCAGTCCTTATATAATAAAGGTATGCTGCCCGCCAGTTTTCAGTGCGTTAACGCCACCGACGATGGTTCGGAAGGGTTTAAGGGGCTCGCCACACAGCTTATCCCTCACTACCTTAAAAATATCGACCAGGTGTTTGCCTGCGGTCCGGCGGCGATGTACCAAACAATGACACTCATGCCGGAGCTAAAGGGCCAAGACGTCCAGCTTTCTTTAGAGCAAATGATGGGCTGTGGGATGGGGGTATGCTACGGCTGCACCATCAAAACGAAAAACGGTTTGAAGCAGGTCTGTAAAGATGGTCCGGTGTTCGGGATGGGGGAGGTGGAGCTTTATGGATAAATTTATTTTAGTTATTGCGGCAATATTAATCCTGTTAATGCTGGCGGGGGTGACTGGCTGCCCGGCACCAGCGCCGACTTCCCAGTTATCAACAACAACAACCTCCACGACTACAAGTGATTATGAAAATCTGGGTACGCTCTATTTTTTACAAGATGACAAACCAGTGATAACTGCCTCTGAAATGGGGATGTCAGATATTGTAGGGCCGACCGTACTACGACTTAAAGACGGGAAATACCGAATGTACCTTCAGGGCCACAATCAGACGGGAACGAATATCGTCAGTCTTGTTTCCAATGACGGTTCGGTCTGGACTGCTGACCCTGGCATTCGTATTCAACATGGTTCTCCGTCTGATATGGATTATGAAGCCGGAGAGCCGGGCGCTTTTGTGGGCTTGGATGGTAAATATTACATCGCTTATACCGGTAGACAGCCTGTCAATAATAATTTGTTTCACAAGATACTATTCGCTGTGTCAGATAACGGGCTTAATTGGACGAAACTTGATAAAGTCTTTTCCGACGCATTGAACCGGAATAACTTTGCAGCCAGTGCCGATATTATTACGGTGAACTCGGCTTATATCATGTATTATACCGGCGGCCCTAATGTTCTTAAAGCCACTTCAAATGATGGGCTTAACTGGACGAGACAAAGCGTCATCCTTGATAAGGGCCATGATTCTACAGTAGTAATGGTCGGTAACAAATACTATATGTTTACTAAAGTCCCCCTGGGAAACAATGATGCTATTTTAATGATGGTTTCAAGCGACGGATTGAACTGGCCTAAGAGTTACTATCGTATTGTGGTGAAAGATGCCAGCGGCGCTGAAATACCGGATAGCAATCTTGAAGACCCTGCCACTGCTATTATGGCGGATGGTTCGCTAAGACTCTACTTTAATACAATGGGCGGAACAAGTATAGTTTCTGCCAGGCCAACTGAATCGCTACCGAAATAAACTGCGGGTAGTAGTCAGACTTTTGTTTTTTCTTCATAACCAAGACTAGAACCTTCCACCAAAAGTCAAAGGTTGGGGAAAGAAGCTGGATCCCGACTTTCGTCGGGATGGTTTCGTTGACTATAATCGTACTTAAGACCTATAATTAATTAGAAATAAAATCACGCAAAGAGGTGATAAACAATGGCAAATACGATAGGCAAAAGATACCGCTGCACCAAGTGCGGCGCCGAAGTGATTATCACCAAGGGCGGCACGGGCACCATTATGTGTTGCGGCCAGCCCATGGAAATCAAACAGTAAAACCGTTTGCAGGAGGTTAGCAAGTGGCCAGTCAACTAGGAAAAAGATATCGCTGCGCGAAATGCGGCACCGAGGCGCTCTGCACCAAAGCCGGCGAGGGACAACTTACCTGCTGCGGTGAAGAGATGAAAACCCAGGAAGCCAAACCCATCCCTTCCTCGGACTAAATTACCTCTCAACAAAACAAGAGATGTACCGGACGCCTG
>JBGOXC010000067.1:0-6348 GCA_041478935.1 Dehalococcoidia bacterium | reverse complement strand
TACGGCCTCTGTCAGTTGCCCGCCTTCGTCATAGCCGACATATCCCGGCGGCGCGCCGATGAGCCGCGATACGGTATGCTTTTCCTGGTATTCCGACATGTCTAATCTTACCATGGCGTTTTCGTCATCGAAGAGGAACCAGGCCAGCGTACGCACCAGCTCGGTCTTGCCCACCCCCGTTGGCCCCAGGAACATAAAGCTCCCGATGGGGCGTTTGGGGTTTTTAAGCCCCGCCCGACTCCGCCGTATTGCTTCGGAGATGGCCGCCACGGCTTCCTCCTGGTCAATCAGGCGTTCGTGGATGCGTTCTTCCATGTGTATTAGTTTCTGGGCTTCACCCTCCAGCATTTGTGTTACCGGTATGCCCGTCCAGCTGGAAATGAGCTTGGCGATTTGTTCGCCGCTTACCTCTTGGCTGATTTTCTCTTTCTTGAGCCAGTCCTCTTTAGCTTTATTGTATTCCGGTTCAAGCTTCAGTCGTTCCGCCTTAAGTTCAGCCGCCTTCTGGAAGTCGTTCCGCTGTGACGCCGCTTCCTCTTCGTTGGTCAGTCGTTTCAGAGTCTGCTCTAACTTTTTAACATCCGGCGGCGCGCTCTCGGTATCAATACGCAGTTTGCTGGCTGCCTCATCAATCAGGTCGATGGCTTTATCCGGTAGTTGCCGGTCGGAGATATAGCGTTTCGAGAGTTTGGCGGCTGCTTCCAGGGCTTCATCGGTTATCTTGACCTTATGGTGCGCTTCGTATCTCGGGCGCAGCCCTTTTAGTATCTCTATGGTCTGTTCCACGCTCGGTTCTTCAACATAGACCGGCTGAAAACGCCTCTCCAGGGCTTTATCTTTCTCGATATGTTTTCTGTATTCATCGAGCGTGGTGGCGCCGATGCATTGTAATTCGCCATGCGCCAGCGCCGGCTTGAGCATATTGCTGGCGTCGATAGCCCCCTCCGCCGCGCCTGCCCCCACTACAGTGTGTATTTCATCAATAAATAGAATAATTTCCTTTTTAGCTTCCTTGACCTCATCCATGACTGCCTTGAGGCGTTCCTCGAACTCCCCGCGGAACTTGCTGCCCGCCACCAGCGACCCCATGTCCAGGGCGATAACCTTGCGCCCTTTTAAGGAGTCCGGCACGTCATCAGCAGCGATTTTCTGCGCCAGTCCTTCGGCGATGGCGGTCTTGCCTACTCCCGCCTCCCCCACGATAACCGGGTTGTTCTTGGTGCGCCGCGTCAGTATCTGCATCACCCGCTTGATTTCTTCTTCCCGCCCGATAACCGGGTCGAGTTCCCCTTTACGCGCCAGTTCCGTCAGGTCGCGCCCGTACTTTTGCAGCGAGCGGTACTTGCTTTCTGCCCGCGCGTCGTCCACCCGTCGACTGCCCCGTAGCTTTTGTAGGGCAGCATAGACCTTCTCCTGGGTGATGCCCGCACTATGTAGTATTTTCGCTGCATCACCCTTATCGTCACTCACGATAGCGATAAATAAATGTTCGGTGCTGATGAACTCATCTTTTAGCCTGTTTGCCTCTTCATCAGCCTTCTGCATGACCTGTGCGATGCGCGGCGTGGCGTAAATTTGCCCCGTCTGGAAAGCTACCTTGGGCGTATTTTGCAGGGCTTCTTCCACCTTGCCCCGGATAATATCTGTATTGACCTTGAGTTCTTTAAGTATCTCTCCCACCAGCCCCTGCCGCTGCACTAAAAGGGCTAAAAGGACATGTTCTACATCCCACTGGCTGTGCTTGAACTGCATCGCCATTTGCTGGGATGTCTGTATTGCTTCCTGTGCCTGTTCTGTGAATCTTTCCTGTCTCATTCTTCGTTGTCTCCCCTCAATTGCTCGATTTCTTTATGTGCCTCTTCCAGGGATTGCTGGAGTTCGCCCATCCGCTGCATCATGCGCAGGATGACTTCCACTCCTGGCAGATTGATGCCCATATCGTCTACCATTGCCTTAACCCGCTTCAGCAGGGCGATATCGTAGTCCGAATACAAACGCAGGTTACCCTGCGAGCGCCGTGGCTCGATAACGCCCACTCGCTCGTAGTAGCGCAGGGTGTAGGTGTTCATGTCCAGCATCCTCGCGGCGATGCTGATAATATATCGTGGTTCTCTGTCGTAATTTTCTGTGTTCACTGCTCCCTCACCTCACTATCAGGCCGGGCGTAATTTACCAAGTTGCCTGAATAATTCCTTTTCTTTTTCCGTAAGTTTCGTCGGGAGGGCGATGTTTACCTTAGCCTTGAGGTCGCCATTGCCAGTTCTCCCGAGATGCGGCATACCCTGTCCGGCCAGTCGGAAAACGCGGCCGTTTTGGGTCTCCGGCGGGATTTTCAGCGCTACCTTGCCCTTAAGCGTTGGTACCTGCACCTCGCCTCCCAGTGCCGCTACTGTTAATGGCACCGATATATTGGTGTTCAAATCGTCACCATGCCGCTCGAAAACAGTATGGGTGCGGACGGTGATATTTAAGTAAAGGTCGCCGGCAGTTCCGCCCCCATAACCCGGCTGCCCTTTGCCCGAGATGCGCACGCGCGAGCCGGTAGCAACACCCGGTGGTATCTTGACCTCCAGTCGGCTCACATTGGCTACCACGCCAGCCCCCCGACATGCCGAGCAGGCTACGTTCTGAATCCGTCCCGTCCCTTTACAGGCGGCGCAGGGTTGCTCCCCCTGCAAACTTATCATGCGGCTGGTGCCGCTAAAGGCTTCTTCCAGTGTGACCTCGATATTCGTTTCAAGGTCCTGGCCCTGTGAGGCGCGGGTGCGCCTTGAAGCCCCGCGGCCCCGCAAGCCCCCGAATAGCTCGTCGAGGATGTTATCCATCCCTCCGATATCCCCGCCGAACTGGTAATTGGTGCCGTCGTCGGTGGTGTATTGCCGGTATTGTGCTTGTTGCTGGGCCGCCTGTTCAAATTGGTCGGCGTACTGCCACTTATCGCCGTACTTATCGTACTTCTGTCTTTTTTCCTTATCGGCTAGCACCTCGTAAGCGGCGTTTATCTCCTTGAACTTAG
This sequence comes from Dehalococcoidia bacterium, assembly GCA_041478935.1. Taxonomy (GTDB): domain Bacteria; phylum Chloroflexota; class Dehalococcoidia; order Dehalococcoidales; family RBG-16-60-22; genus RBG-13-51-18. The sequence continues at coordinate 3,332 of JBGOXC010000067.1, read as the reverse complement.
CCTCCGCTGTCTTATCGCCGGGGTTAACGTCTGGATGATACCGGCGTGCCAGCCTGCGGTATACCTGCTTGATATCCTTATCCGTGGCATCCTTGCTTATGCCTAATATATCGTAATAATTCTTTTTGGCCATTTTTACACCTTAATTACTATTATAAACTAGTTCCAGCAAATTTGTCAATAATATTATAGAAAACTTAACAATAGAATGTTAAGGTATGTTTGTGTCAGGTTATCCTTTTTACTTAATTTGTATGTTGGTTACTTTTATTGTCTTTTTTCTTGACATCGGGCGTACATAAATTTACAATGTATGAACCCATGATTTTATTATGTGGATTTCGTGGGAATAGCTAATATTGTCAATGAGTCAACTTAAACTAAAGGAGGACATAAATGAAAAAGATTTTATCCAAAATCTCACTCGCCTCTATCCTCACTCTGGTCGTCTTATTCATGACCACCTTCGCCATCCCCTGTGCCCCCGCGCAGGCTATTGTGCTTGTGTTGCCCCAACCCCAGTGTTATGGTGTATTCGTCGGAATTGCAGAATTCCCGGATATGGGAGGCACCCTAGATTATGCCGATACCAGTCAGCAGGACCTTTCTAACAGGTTTGCTTATGTTTGGGGTACCGACCACGTACGGCTGCTAACAAATTCACAAGCAACCAAGGCAAACATCCTGAACGCTGTTGCCTGGCTCGCAGACCAAGCTAATTCTTTCGATACCGTGATTTTTAGTATAACTACTTCCACTTGGTGGGGGTTGGGTCCGGGAGGAGATCATTATTTCATGACTTATGATTCTCATTATATTGATTGGAATAATGACATATCATCAGGTGAATTGTCGACTGCATTCGATGATGTAAATGCCAGCAAAGCCGCCTTTTTCCTTGATTTTTCTCAATCGGAACTATTCAGCAGTGACTTAAGTCAAAGCGGTCGAGTAATTCTAATGTCCAGCCAAGATAATGAAGGTATCTGGACAGATGACACAATACAACACTCTGTTTTTACCCATTTCATCCTCGAGGCAGTCAACAACTTTGATACTTACGATACCAATCATGATTACGAACTCTCCGCGGAAGAAATCTTCGCATATGCTGGTCCGGCAACATCGGATTTTGAAATAGACAATGGTTATTCTCCTTTGATTCAACATCCTTTGATGAGTGACAGCTATACTGGTCAATTGCCTCTAATAGCTGAATTCGTTTTTGATAATAATGTCAGTCTCCCTGCCGGAACCACGGCGGTAACCATCGATGGCACGAATTACACCTCGGAGCCTCAAACGCGTTACTGGATGCCTGGCGGTTCACACACGATAACTGTGCCCGAGCTGGTTAGCGCAGTTACCGGCACGCGGTATGTCTTTACCGGTTGGGCTGGTGGTGATGCTATAGCCACTAGGATTGTCTCCGCGGGGTCGTATACCGCCAACTACAATAAAGAATATCAATTAACGATAACCTCGCTTTATGACACTCCCACTGGCGCCGACTGGTATGTCGATGGTACAACTGCCTCTTTCTCTATCACATCCTATCTTGAAACGTCAGATACCAAGCGTTACTTCACTGGTTGGAGTGGCGACTTTACCGGTACTGCGGCGTCAGGCTCACTGGTCATGGATGCTCCGAAGTCGTTAACCGCCAACTGGCGCACTGAGTTCCTCCTCACGCTTAACTCGGCATATGGCACACCTACCGGCGCCGGCTGGTTCGCTGAAGGAGAATCGGTTAATATTTCCGTTGAACCGGTACAGGGCTTCATCATCCGCCAAATCTTCGATAGCTGGAGCGGTGACTTAACCAGTACGGCATCCAGTACCAGTGTCACCATGAATGCGCCCAAGGTAATCACCGCTAATTGGCATACGGATTATCTACAACTATATATTCTCATCATCATCGTTGTGGTTATTCTAGCGGCTATTATAATTACTGTTGTTCTTGTACGTCGGAAGGGTACCAGGCCGCCTGTTCCTCCTGCTGCAGCACCGCCTACTTATTCAGTGCCACCTCCAACTGCAGCTCCGCCTCCACCTCCGCCTCCAACTGCCAGTTAGCGGCACTAATGTGGAATAATAGAATATAGAGGTTATATCTTGACGGTATCGTCAAAGTAAGATACCAATCGTGAATCAAAACCGAACGGGTTATCTTGAGGGATAACCCGTTCGGTCAAATTAGGGTGTGCTATCACTCTACTATCAAGTATTTTACTTGCACCATTCGGCAGTAATAAGGCAGAGAAATCAGAAAACATTTAATTAAAATTCCCATTGTCTTTTTATAACCCTCGTTATACTGGTTACATCATTCATTCTTCTGTTTTTTTTCTTGACATTGTATATAAACACGTTTAAAATGTATAAACTCGTTATAGTTTTATTTTGCGGATTTCGGAAAAATTGTTAATATCGTCAAACAGTCAACTTAAGCTTAAGGAGGATAGGAAATGAAGAAACTGTTTTCCAGAGTCTCAATTGCCTCTTTTCTTGCCCTGGTCGTGTTGCTGATGACCACCTTTGCCATCCCCTGTGCCCCGGCGCAGGGTATTGTATTCTTGCCAAATCCTCCTGAATGCTGGGGGGTATTCGTCGGAGTTGCCAATTTTGTAAATTGGCCAGGCCTGGAAATGCAATACGCCGATAGCGGCCAGCAGGACCTTTATAATAAGTTTGTTTCGGTTTGGGGTACCGACCATGTGCGGCTGCTGACAAATTCACAGGCAACCAAGAGTGGTATCCTGAACGCTGTTGACTGGCTGGCTAGTAATGCTGATAGTAACGATACTGTACTTTTTAGTGCAAATAGTTTGGGCGGACAAGGTCCGAGCCTAGATTACTATTTCTGGACTTATAATTCTAATGTTGTTGATTGGAATAATGACATATCATCCACCGAATTAGCTAATGCGTTCGATTCTGTCAATGCTGCAAAACAAGTTTTTATTCTATCTTTCGCCAAAGCAGGTGCATGGGAAGGTCATCTGGGTGGTAGTGGCAGAGTGATTTTAGCAGGTTGTGAGGCTAGTGGATGGGGCTATTGGGATGATACGCTAGAGAACGCTGTTTTTGTATACTATGTTATTGACGCAATCGATAACTTTGATGCGGCAGATACAAATAATGATTACGAACTTTCTGCTGAAGAAATATTCGCTTATGCTAGTCCCTTAACTACAGGGTTTGATACAGATAATGGTTATCTCCCTGCTCAACACCCCGTGCTCGATGATGGTTATTCCGGCGATGTTCCTCTTATATCCGAATTCGTTTTCAACAACAATACTAGTCTTCCTCCTGGCACTGTTGTA
>JBGOXC010000020.1:0-9475 GCA_041478935.1 Dehalococcoidia bacterium | reverse complement strand
TATGGAGCATAGCATTATCACGCTGGATATCGCGCAGCAACTTATCCAGGTCATCGAAGGCTGCGATGTTGTACCGCTGGTCAGAGTTAGCGAGAATGACCCTACGGTTATCAAGCGGGTGATGGATGCCGGCGCTTACGGCGTGATTGTGCCAATGGTAAACACCAAAGAACTTGCTGAAGCCGCCGTAAACTCGGTTAAATATCCGCCGGTCGGCACGCGAGGCGTTGGCCTGGCGCGAGCCCAGGGATACGGCAGCAGCTTCGAAGAATACCGCGACTGGCAAGAGAAAGAAAGCGTCGTTATCGTTCAAATCGAACATATCGATGCAGTTAAAAACCTCGAAGCCATCCTTGCCGTCAAAGGCGTCGACGGCTGCATCATCGGTCCGTATGATTTATCCGGCTCGCTAGGCATGCCCGGAAAATTCGAACATCAAGACGTGGCGGCAGCCCTTAAAAGAGTAGAGAAAATCTGCGCCGATAAGAAAGTATCGCTGGGATACCATGTCATTCAGCCGGACTACAAGTTAGTTCTGGATAAAATAGCTAAAAAATACAGCTTTATAGCTTTTAGCCTGGATATCCTATTTCTGGGCAACAGTTGCCGCGAGCAAATGACGAAGCTCAAGGAAAACCTGGCATGATTGATGAGTCCCGCATCAACCCTAATTGTGATAAACTCTACCAGCATCTTAACGGCGTCCTAGTTGAGTATTTCAAAGATAACAAGCCCATTCCACAATACAAGGTATAAACAAATGAACGTAATAGGCATCATCCCGGCCCGCATGGGTTCATCGCGTTTCCCCGGTAAACCGTTAGCGAAGATACTGGGAATTCCCATGATCGGGCATATCTATCACCGCTGTAAAATGGCGGCGACGCTTAATGACGTTTACCTGGCTACCTGCGACGAGGAAATCATGCAGTACGCCGCATCGATAGGAGCTAAGGCAATAATGACTTCTGATAAGCATGAGCGAGCCTCTGACAGAGTCGCCGAAGCGACGGATAAAGTCGAAAAGATGAGTGGCAGGAAAGTGGATATCGTCGTCATGATTCAGGGCGACGAACCGATGGTCATGCCGGAGATGATTGACCTGGCAGTCAAACCGATGCTAAAGGATAAAAAAATCCTGGTCGTCAATCTGCTGGCTCCCATTAAGACACAGGAGGAATTTCAGGACCCCAATTCGATAAAGGTGGTGGTGGATAACAACGGCGACGCGCTGTATTTTTCCCGCGAACCCATCCCGTCCCGGAAAAAATGGCAAGGCAAGATACCAATGTTCAAGCAGGTTTGCGTTATCCCTTTCCGCCGTAACTTCCTTTCAGAATTCAACCGACTGACGTCCACGCCGCTGGAAAAGGTTGAATCCATAGATATGTTGCGGATATTGGAACATGGCTATAAGGTAAAGATGGTTTTAACTGATTTTGATACCTACAGCGTTGACACGCCGGAGGATTTACGCTCCGTGGCAGAGCGCATGAAAAACGACCCGCTGGTTGGTAAATATCCAAAGGTGAAGTAATGAAGGAAGAGGAAATCCGCAGCCGGTCAGCGCATAATCGCTATCTAGAATTGATAGCCGAAGATGTGCAAACGATTTTTGCGGATAGCAGCCAATTTACTAAAATCGATTGCCCGGCCTGCAGGAGCAAGAATTACCAACCCCAGTTTGAAAAAACGGGCTTTACCCTGGTGCTATGTCAGGATTGTGGCACTTTGTTCGTCAATCCACGTCCCCCGAGCCGTTTGCTGAACGATTTTTATACCCGCTCCCGCTCCGCCAGCTTTTTCGTTCACGACTTTTTCCAACCAGTGGCTGAAGCGCGGCGAGAAAAAATCTTCCGGCCGAGGGCAGAATATATCAAGGATACATTGCCCCAAAAATCGAAGGGGCTTATTGGAGATATCGGCGCTGGCGTCGGGCTGTTTTTAGAGGAATTGGCCAAGCTCTGGCCTTTCGCAAAAATGGTAGCCATCGAGCCCTCCCTGGAGGAAGTGGCTATCTGCAAAGAAAAGGGTTTGGAAACCATCCCCTGCACCCTGGAAGAGGTTGAAGGTTGGGATGGCAAATTTGATTTACTCACATCATTTGAGCTTTTTGAACATCTTTACAGTCCGGATGAGTTTCTGAAGAAAATTTGGAAGCTGCTTCGCCCTGGGGGATACTTATTCCTTACTACCCAAAACGGTGAGGGATTTGACATCCAGATACTGTGGGAGAAATCAAAGAGTATTTGCCCGCCCGTCCATCTTAACTTTTTCAATCCGGGGTCATTGAAGACACTATTGGAATCCAATGGCTTTATCGTGGAGCAGATTGACACCCCGGGTAAGCTGGACTGGGATATTGTCGAGGGAATGTATCGGCAAGAGGGAGTAGACCCAGGGCGTCTTTGGAAACTGGTGGCGGATAAAGGCGAGCCAGCTGCAAAAAGCAGCCTGCAAAAATGGATTACAGAAAATCGCTTAAGCTCCCATATGCGCATACTGGCAAGGAAACGCAAGTGAAAAATCCCATTAAGTCTCTAGCTATTCAGCTTAAACTATCTGCCGAAGTATTGATTATCTATTTCCCGGGTCCCCTGGGAGTATGGCTCCGCGCCAGATATTGGAGGGGAAAATTCAAAAAATGCGGCGTACGCTTAGGTATAGGTATCGGGGTTACAATTGATGGCACCAAGAATATGGAAATAGGCGATGATGTAGGCTTAATGGCAAGAAGTTCTTTATATGCGCTTAGCAACGCATCTTTACGCATTGGCCATCGGTTAAGCGGTAACACTAACGTTTTAATTGATGCCTCAGATGGCGGTAAAATTAACATCGGCAATGATGTTCTTATAGGACCTAATACCGTCATCAGAGCCAGTAACCACGTTTATGACAGGATAGATATCCCCATTCGTGAACAAGGGCACTCTGGTGGTAATATAGTAATTGGGGATGATGTCTGGATTGGGGCTAATGTTGTGATAACACCCGACGTTGTCATCGGTAGAGGTGCTATAGTCGCTGCCGGGGCAGTAGTGGTGCATGATGTAAACTCCTATGATATCGCCGCGGGCGTTCCCGCTATAACCATCAGCAAACGCGGAAAACAGAAAACACACTAGAATATTTTATATGGATGTTTAGGAGAAAAAGTGGTGGCAAAACCGACGATATTCATTTCAACATCCTCTTTTTCCGAATATGATAAATCACCCTTAAAATTGCTAAACGACGCCGGTTTGGATATCCAGTTAAATCCTTATAAGCGCCAGCTTACTAAAGAAGAGTGTTTGCATCATTATCAGGACATCGAAGGCTTGATTGCCGGTACCGAGGCACTGACGGCGGAAATTTTGAAATCAGCCGGCAATTTAAAGGTGATTTCGCGATGCGGCACCGGTCTAGATAATGTCGACCTGGAGGCCGCCAAACAGCTGGGCATACAGGTGTTTAATACTCCAGACGCTCCCACTATGGCCGTGGCGGAATTAACCGTGGGCCTGATGTTGACTCTGCTGCGTCATATACCCCGTATGGATAGAGATATCCGAGCCGGCAAGTGGCAAAAACGCATGGGTAATCTTTTACAGCGTAAAACAGTAGGCATTATCGGTTTCGGGCGCATCGGGCAGAAGGTTGGAAACTTGGTTCAAGCTCTGGGGGCGCAGGTGGTTTACTGCGACCCGGCCGTGAATAAAACTGACTATAAAAAAATGCCATTAGAAGAACTGCTGTCCCAATCGGATATCGTCACGCTGCATTTATCCGGCGGGGGCAAGGAGAAACCCCTTCTCGGTGATAGGCAATTGCGCATCATGAAAAAGGGAGCGTGGCTCATCAACTGCGCCCGGGGCGGCGTGTTGGACGAAGAAGCTTTGGCTATGGTCCTAAAGGAAGGCTGGCTGGCTGGCGCGGCAATTGATGTCTTTATGCAGGAGCCCTATAACGGCCCGCTGGCTAAGCTCGATAACGTTATTTTAACACCACACATCGGTTCTTATGCTGTAGAATCTAGAGTCGAGATGGAAATTGAAGCGGCTAAGAACCTCATTAAAGGACTTAAGAGATAAGATGATCAAGGCGATTATCTTTGACCTGGATGGTGTCATCATTGAGTCGGCGGGAATAAAGACCGAAGCCTTCCGCACGCTCTTCGCCGATTATCCTGATAAGCTGCCGAAAATTATGGCGTACCATGAGAAAAACGCTGGCATCTCCCGCTATGTTAAATTTCGCTATATTTACGAAAAGTTGCTAGGTAAAGAACTTACTCTGGAAGAAGAAAACAAACTGGGCGAAAAATTTTCACAAATAGTCCTGAACCAGGTACTCAAAGCACCGCTGGTAGCCGGGGCGGAGGACTTCCTGAAAGATAACTGTCGAAGTTATCGATTGTTCATCGCTTCGGGCACACCTGAGGAAGAACTCCATGATATCCTACGTCAGCGGGGGCTCGATAGCTATTTTCAGGGTGCCTACGGCACACCGAAGACGAAAACCTCTATCACCCGGCAGATTTTAACCGAGTACCATCTCCGAAGCCGCGAAGTAGTTTTTGTTGGCGACGCTGAATCTGATAGAATTGCGGCCGCGGAAACGGGTATAATCTTCATCGCAAGAATGAATACAGGCGATAATTCTTTGGGTAATTGCGCCTGGAAAATTCGGGACTTCACCGATTTAGAGAAAATCTTGGATAAAATCTCAAAAACAGCTCTGGTAGGCAAGTAAGCCAAGGAGGAAAAAATGAAAGCCATTGTTTTCGGCGGCTCCGGTTTCCTGGGCAGTCACGTTGCTGATGCTCTCACCAGCGCTGGCTACCAAACGCTCATATACGATATTAAAAAATCGCCCTATTTACAGAAGGGACAGGAAATGATTGTCGGCAATATCCTGGATAAAAAGGCCGTGGCAAAATCAGTGGCAGGCTGCGATGTGGTTTATAATTTTGCTGGCGTGGCTGATATCGAGGAGGCACACGTCAAGCCAATAGAAACCGTGGAAAACAACATCCTTGGGAATACGATCATCCTGGAGGCATGCCGGCAAAGCCGAGTAAAAAGGTTTGTTTTTGCCAGCACCGTCTATGTTTATAGCAACGCCGGCTCTTTTTACCGCAGTAGCAAGCAAGCCTGCGAGCTGATTATCGAAAATTACAACGAACTTTTCGGGCTGGCCTACACTATCTTGAGGTACGGCTCCCTTTATGGGCCAAGGGCAGATGAGACAAACTGGGTCTATAAAACCCTGAAGCAGGCTGTTACCGAGGGCAAAATTACCCGCCTTGGCGACGGCGAAGAGTCGAGATATTATATTCATGTTGAGGATGCAGCCCGCTGCAGCGTGATGATTCTGGCGAAAGAATTTAAAAATCAGTCGGTCATCATCACCGGACAAGAAGCCATGAAAATAAAAGATATCATGATTATGATTAAGGAAATACTCGGTAATAAGATAAAACTCGAGTTCCGTCCCACCGACTCTAATCTGCATTATGAGATGACGCCCTACTCGTTCAATCCTAAGTTAGCGCGGCGGTTTGTCAGCAATACGTATTTAGACCTGGGGCAAGGCTTGCTCCAATGCCTCGAGGAGATATATAAAAAGTCACACTAATTAACTTAATCGTGCAAGACAATCAAGCTCCCTGGATACTAAAAAGTTTATTATGAAAGATACTTCTGGTTTGGATGCCAAGCAGTCCGTTATTATCTGCGCTCCCCGGGAAACATGCATCCTCAAGGCGTTACGGCAGCTCAAGGGGAAGACCTTTCGATGGGCTTACCTGGGAGAGAATGTTTCGCGGTTCATCGTTGTTGAACGCCAGATAGGAAAAACCGGCGAGCGTATTGAAATCGGGGGCAAGCTCCAGACAATCGCTGAATCGTTGCGTCAGCCATACATCGATTATATCGGTAAACTTAGCGTCGCCAACAATTCTTTAGTGTGGTGGGCCAGTTCGCTTTCAGAAAAAAATCCCCTGGTTTCAAGAACTTTTCTTTACGCCTGTTATGTCAAACTCTGCCAGGCTATTCTCGGTTCCAGCAGAGAAGAAAACCTAGTGTTTGTCGCTGAAAACAAGACCATCTGGCAAACAATACTGGCAAATCTTAAAAATTCGCCCGGTTATGAAATACGACACATCGAGGCGCCAGTATGTGAAATCTTTAGTGAAATTAGAGGTACCCTTAAACTAGCCGCTTTAAAAGTGTATTTCCTGACGCAGACCGTATATCATCTATGTCTTGCCCGGCCTTACCGGGGAAAAAGTATTAAAGAGCTCTCTCATTCCGAGGGAGTGGTATTACTCCAAAACTGGGTTGACCCCCGCTCCTTTACCCCCAACGGTGAGTATCGTGATAACTTTTTCGGAAAGTTAGCTCATCACCTTAGCCATCAGGGTAAAAAGGTCGTCATCATTCCGCAAATATTGCTTACGGTATCTTACGGCCAGATACTAAAAAAAATATCGCGACAAATAGACTCATTCTTGCTGCCCGAATCATTTCTAACCGTAACCGACGTTTGCCGCCTCTTCCTGCAAACACTGTTTATCAAACCCGGACAGAAGGTGTACCCAGCTTTCGCCGGTATCGACATTACCGGATTAATCGCCCAAGACCTTACCAGAGACAGATGGGGCGCCGCCCTCCCCTCGAACTTGTTGCTTTACGAGGCGGTAGGACGATGGAAAAAGGCCGGCATATCGTTTGAAACTACTATTTATCCTTACGAAAACCAGGTATGGGAAAAGAGTTACTGCCTGGCATTAAGAAAATTTTATCCATCGGTAAAAATCATAGGCTACCAGCATACCACCGTTCCCAAGATGTATCTAAACTATTTCTTTTCCAAAGGTGAGTTACATATCCTGCCTTTTCCCGATAAAGTAATTACTACCGGCAAATATACGGATTTGCTGCTTAAAAAGTCGGGGTATGACCCGGCTAAAGTTATTTGCGGCGGGGCTATTAGGTACACCAGCTTGTTAAATAAAAAGTTGGTTCCGCTGAAGAGAGATATTACTAAAACTATTATTCTAGTTACACCTTCATCAGATAGAAATGAAACGCTTGAGTTAATCTGGAAGGTATTAAAAGCTTTCGGGGATACGAAGCGTTATAAAGTGGTATTAAAATTCCACCCCGATTGTCCTTACAGCTACGTCGCCGGTGATATCGGCAGCCTACCGGAGAATTTTACTGTTTCGGAAAATCCGAGTGATGATTTATTATTGGAGAGCCATGTGCTGCTATATTCTTCGTCAACGACCTCGATTGAAGCCTTAGCTCTCGGCGTTCCCATTGTCCACGTAGAGTCGGATTTTACGATTGACCGGGATAACCTAGCGGACTTTCCAACCAGCGTCAGGGAATCAGTCAGCACCCCGGACGATATCGTGAAAGCCGCCGCAAAGATATTGAAAATGGATGAAAAGGAATTATCCCGCAAAAGACAGCTATGGGCGGAAATAGTGGCAGAAATGTTTGGACCAGTGGACGAAAGCACGTTTGACTTGTTTTTGTGATAGAATGAACGAAGGAATATTACCCTGAAAGAGCCAGATGAGCAGGAAAATAAGCAAGGTACTCCTTTTTATACCTCCAGCCTTCACTTTTAAGGACATGCCGGATGTTAACCCCATGCCCCCACTCGGCCTCGCTTATTTAGGGGCAGCACTGGAAAATGCCGGGATAGAAGTAAAAATAGTGGACTGTCTGCTGGAGGGGTGGCACAATCGGGAGGAAGTAGCCGAGAATATCGTTCGTATCGGTTTATCTTTCGAAGATATAGACAAAATTATCCGAGATTTTCGCCCCGATATTGTCGGGGTTAACAATCTTTTCACCAAGCAAAGGGAGAACGCCCATAAAATATACGCTCTGGTAAAAAAGGCCAACAAAAACATCATCACTATCGCTGGCGGTGCCCACCCTACCGTCATGCCGGAGCTGGTCATGTCTGACGCGAACGTAGATTATACCGTAATTGGCGAAGGTGACGATACTATCATAGATTTGGTTGGCGTCATTGAAGGCAGAAAGAATATCGCCACCCTTGACGGTATCGGGTATCGAGATAAAGGGCGGATAATAATTACCCCTAAAACGAAATTCATTGAAGATCTGGATAGGCTGCCTTTCCCTGTTCGGCACCTGTTAAATATGGAAGGATACTTCGGGCAGAAGAAAGCTCATGGTATTAGAAAAAAGAGACGCTTCTCACCGATTATCACTTCCCGCGGGTGTCCTGCTAAATGCGCTTTTTGTACGGCATACCGGGTTTGGGGCAGGAAATTCCGCTTCCGCTCGCCGGAAAACGTCATCGCCGAAATGAAGGAAATGAAAGCCAAATACGGCATCGAGGAAATCCTTTTTGAGGATGATAATACTACACTTAACGTGCAAAGAGCCGAAAAACTCTTCGACCTGATGATTGCAGAAAAATTGAACTTCGTGTGGGATACGCCTAATGGCGTGGCGGCTTTTGCTCTAAATGAAAAAATCATCGACAAAATGAAAAAGAGCGGATGCTATCAACTCAATTTAGCATTTGAATCCGGCAACCAATATGTGCTGGATAATATCATCAAAAAGCCGCTGAAACTTGAAAGAGCTAAACAGCTGGTACGGCATGCGCAAAAAATTGGTTTGAGTACAAATATCTTCCTCATTCTGGGCATGCCCGGCGAAACTAAAGCACAAATATGGGACAGTTTCCGCCTGGCAGCGGAGCTGGATATATACTCGCCGTTTTTTTCCATCGCCACCCCTTACCCTGGCTCGGAGTTATATGAGATATGCCGTAAAGAAAAATACATACCGGACAACTTTTCCCTGGATGATTTATATATTCGAAGCTTCAGCATCTCCACGAAGGATTGGACAGGCGATGAGCTGAGAGAAATACTAGTCAAAGGACAAAGGTTCCTGCGGACATCATTCATGAAAAAACATCCGGCGAGTTTCTTGATTGATTCTTTCAAATTTATGATTAGCGATCCAGTTTACTTCGCTCGTCGAGCCTTTTTCTTTATATTCGGTCGGTAATGAATATGATTAAAGTATCTCAAGGACAGTTGGGTGCAGAGGAGCTAGCCCAGGTCAAGGAGGCTTTTGCCTACGGCTACTTCGGCATGGCTTATAAGACCATTGAGTTTGAAGAAGCCCTAAAGAAATACCTGGGGGCAAAATACGTTATCACCACCAATAACTGCACCTCCGCCCTACACCTGGCGGTGGATGCCCTCGGCATAGGCAAGGGTGATGAAGTTATCCTGCCATCGATTACGTTTGTGGGGGCTTTCCAGGCAGTGTCCGCTACCGGGGCGACGCCGGTGCCGGTCGAAGTTCACCCCGACACGATATCGATAGATGTCGATGACATAAAGAAGAAAATAACATCCCGCACCAAAGCCATTATGCCCGTCCATTATGCCGGCAACCCCTGCGACATTGACGACCTGTAT
>JBGOXC010000010.1:0-11321 GCA_041478935.1 Dehalococcoidia bacterium | reverse complement strand
GCGGCGCCGGTTTAAAGTCGAATTTCTTAGGTTCGCCCCAGGTACGCACTGTGACATTGTCCGTATCCTCCTTCCCCAGGGGCACGTCGGGTTGGGGGATATTGGGTATCTGGAGGAGTAAGTCTTCAAGCTGTTTATCCAGCTTATTCACTTCGTCTTCTAGAGTTTGTATCTCACCGCGGAGAGCGCGTCCCCTCTCCTGCGCTTTCTCACGCTCTTTAGAGATGGTTTTCCTCTCTTGCCGTAAGCCATCTAACTTAGCAATATTCTGGCGACGTAACGCATCGAGGCGCAGGATCTCGTCAATCGGCGCGCTATCGTGACGGTCCGCTACCGCTTTTTTGACAAGGTCGGGATTTTCTCGGATTATTTTAATATCCAGCATAGGCTTACTCCTTCTCCCTCAATTGCGGAAAGAGGATGACTTCTCTTATCGACGGCTGGTTGGTCAGCAGCATTACCAGCCTATCGATACCTATTCCCAAGCCGCCGGTGGGGGGCATGCCATACTCTAAAGCCGTTAGAAAGTCCTCGTCGATGGTCCATTTCTCGGCGTCGCTGCCGTGGCGCTCCTGCATCTGTTCGATAAAACGTTCTCGCTGCAACAAGGGGTCGTTAAGCTCGGAATAGGCATTACCCAGTTCTAATCCGCCAGCATAAGGCTGGAAACGCTCCACCACCCTCTCCTCGCCTGGTTTATTCTTGGCTAAGGGCGACATCGAGACGGGGTAATCATAAACGAAGGTGGGCTGGATGAGCTTGGGACGGATTGACTTTAACAGCTCGTCAACCAGCTTGGGCCAGTTTTTCTGCGGGTCGGCCTCAATTTTCTTCGAGCGCATTTTTTCACGCAGTCCATCGGCGGTGGGATAAACCACAAAATCGATACCGGTGTACTCTTTAATAGCGTCACGCAGCGTGACACGCTGCCAAGGAGGCGATAACTTTATAACGTCGTTACCATATTTTATTTCCGTCGTGCCCAGCACCTGCTGCGTAATAGATGTTATCATCTGCTCCACCATATTCATCACGTCAGTGTAGTCCGCATAGGCTTCATAACTCTCCAACATGGTGAACTCCGGGTTATGTTCAGTACTGATACCCTCGTTGCGGAAGGTGCGGCCTATCTCATAAACTTTATCAAATCCGCCAACAATGAGTCGTTTGAGATGCAGCTCTGTGGCGATACGCAGGTATAAATCTCGGTCGAGAGCGTTATGATGGGTGATGAAGGGGGCGGCTAAAGCGCCGCCGGCCGCAGGCTGCAGCACCGGCGTTTCTACCTCGATAAAGCCCCTCCCGTCGAGAAACTGGCGCATGGCAGTGATAATTTTGCTGCGTATCTTGAAAATATCCTTGACCTCGGTATTAGCGATGAGGTCGACGTAGCGCTGGCGATAGCGTATCTCGATATCGCTCAAGCCATGCCATTTTTCCGGCAGCGGCCGCAGCGACTTCGCCAGGAGAGTAAAGTTGGTAACGGAGATAGTTGGTTCTCCGGTGCGGGTGCGCAGTAGTGTACCTTTAACACCGATAATGTCCCCGATATCCAGCTCCTTAAAAAGTGCTAATTCGGCTTCTTTATAGTTTGCCGTCTGGAACAGAAGCTGTATCTTGCCAGAGACGTCGCGGATATCGATAAAAGTGGCTTTACCCATTTTCCTTACCGCCATTATCCGCCCGGCAACACTAACCGATTTGGCTTTAGAATGCTTGGTTTCCTGCGCTTCCAGCTGTTTAACTGCCTCTTGCGCCGTATGGGTCTGTTCAAAGCGGTGCGGATAGGGGTCAATACCGCTGGCGCGGAGGCGTTCCACCTTTTGCTTCCTTTGCTCGTTGATATCATCTAATTTTGACGACATTTCTTATACCTACCTAAAAATCTCATCCAAACGCTACTCCAAATAAGCATGAATATAAAAACATTATAAGTTATCCATGGATTATGGTAAAGAGCAGGCTGACATTTTTCACGTTGCCGGAGGTAATTTTCGTTATAATCGACATAAAGAATAAATATACCGATTTTGCCACTTGACACATTTGTTTTTTTCCGTTATGATACCTAGTAATTCTATGTATTCAGTTTAAGGAGGTATCATTTAATGCTCATGCGCACACTCGGTATCATCGTCATCGTCCTGGGTCTGGTCGGAGTCGTCCTCGGTATCATCTTTCTGCCCATGGCAAGCTCGGCAGAACAAGCAGTTGCAGACTCAATAGCCCCCAAACTCACTATTGACCAAGTCGACGCCACGTACCAACAACTTGACGCCGCTGTAAAACAAATGGTTGGCAACGAACCGACCTATCTGGCGACTTACGCTCAAAAGATAGGTGTTGGGTTGGCTAAATCCAACCTCGGTACCGCCAAACTCGTCAGGTATCTCGGTATTCTTAACCTCTGCCTGGGTGCAGGTCTAGCAGCTACCGGTGTTGTTTTAGTCCTAAAGAAATAAAATAAAAAAACAATTGAATAGCATTACCTACGCCTCATCCACAGAACAAGTTTTAACTAATTCCGTGCTGGTGAGGCGTAAGTGTTTAACAAATAGCAATTTCTTGTCCTCCGCTGTATAATTCTTGCGTAATCATTTTCTCTACAGGAGTAAAACTATGGCAGCAAAACAATATGAAGTAATCATCAAGTTAATATCCAACCAGCATCCCTGCCACTCCGGCCACAAAATCGGCGATGAATGGATCTTTGATTACTTTACGCCAGCGCACATGTGCAGCCTGGCTTATAATACTATCTACCCCGTAGCTTTAGCTTTAAGCATCGGCGGCACTTTCCCCTGGCAAGAGGACCCAAATGTTATAACCATCGCCTGCCCGGATGGTGAGGTGCACAATATCTTTGAACTCCGCCGCCGTATAAAAAAGTAATACGTTGGCTATTACTTTCCCTCCTCCCTTATCCCACGTTATAATATTTATATGCGCCGTTTTACACCACCTGACTGGGTTTCAATCCCGCTCTGCCTGGCAGCGATAAACCTGCTTTCCAACTTTGCCGTGGAAACCTCTAATGTTTTCATCGCCTTATATGCCCAAGAAAAAGGAGCAACTAATCTTGAGGTAGGTTTTATCGCCGCGGCCAGCGGTATCGCTTTCCTGATGTCGTCCCTATTGTTCGGCAGACTATCCGATATTCACGGCAGGATGAGCTATATCCGCATCGGGCTGGGCTTAACGGCTGTGTCTTATCTAACCCAGCTGCTAGCCCAGACGCCAATGACCCTGTTGGGAGCCAGGGCATTTATCGGCTTCGCTCTAGGCATTAACTCATCGGTCATTATGGCTTATACTTACGAAAACCAGCGGCAAATCGGCAGCTTTATCTCTTACGGCGCTCTGGGGTGGCTTTTCGGCGCGCTGACGGCACTAATTTTGAAAACTTACGCCTCACTCTTCATCGTCAGCGCTATCATGGCATTCATCGCCTTCCTTATCTCCTTCCTTCTTCAAGAAAAGACCATTACCCATATGAAGGTGGCGATGTTCCCGGTTAACCTGATAAAAGCCGACTTCAAGATATACCTCGCCTTTTTCTTAAGGCAGTTGGGAGGAAATGCCATCTGGGCAATCTGGCCGTTATATCAGGCTGGCATCGGCGCCACCAAGTTATGGATTGCGCTGGTAGAAGTGACCAATATGATTGGGCAAATCGTGTTTATGCGCATTGTTGAGAGGTTCAATCCAGCCAGGATGTTCCAGGCGGGTCTGATTATATCGGCCGTGGTATTTATAGCTTACGGACTGGCTAACCAATACTGGCAGCTCATACCCATCCAACTGGTGCTGGCATTCGCTTATTCCAGTATGTTTGTCGGGGCATTAAGTTACCTGTTAAGGGGGCATCCGGAGTACGGAACAACCTCCGGCTTGATGAATTCGGTTAACGCACTCTCCGGCGTCTTCGGGCCTTTCATCGGGGGCGGGGTATCTCAAGCCTGGAGTTACGCCACGCTAATGTATGTTGGGGCGGGCATCACTTTGCTCGGCTCTCTTACCGCACGAAACCTGAAAATGCCAAAAACAGCGGGAAAATGATAGAATAAGCCAGACAATTATTACTTAAAGGAGAAAAGATATGACTGATAAGAGTATTTTTGACCTCTCGGGAAAAGTTGCCCTCATTACCGGCGCCAGTCGCGGCTTGGGAAGAGCCTTTGCCGAGGCAATGGCACAGTTCGGGGCGGACGTCGCCTGCGTGGGACGCGATGAAGCTAAACTGGCGGAAACAGTAAAAATTATTAATAAATACAAGCACCGTGCCATCGTCATTAAAGCCGATGTCACTCAAGAAAATGAAGTCAAGAATATGGTGGCTGAAGCTGTGAAAAAGCTGGGCAAAATAGATATCTTTTTCAATAACGCCGGCATCGCCCGGCCGCCCACCAGGATACATGAAACCCCCACCGAGGACTGGCTTGCGGTTATCAATACCAATTTAAACGGTGTGTTTCTGGCACTTAAGCATGTCCTGGCTCATATGGTGAAGAATAAAAAAGGCTCTATCATCAACATCTCTTCCATCGCTGGGCTGCGTGCCGAAGTACCAGAGGTCGGCCCTGCCGCCTATGGGGCGGCCAAGGCAGGTGTGATTCTGCTCACCAACATCGCCGCCATGGAATACGCCAAAGACGGCATCCGCGTTAACTGCATCGCCCCGGGCATGCACAAGTCCGAACTTGGCCACAATAATCCCGGTCCCAAACCTGATCCGGCGTTTATGGAAAAAATGATTGGCGAATACTGTGCCGCAGAAATACCCATGGGCCGCATGGCGGAAGCGAGCGAACTTACGGGGCTGGCGGTTTTGTTGGCTTCTGACGCGTCCAGCTATATCACCGGTCAGGTCTTCGTCGAAGATGGCGGGCAGTCCGCCAGATTATAGTCCCGGACTTCTTAAAGGAGATGCCGTAAGACGTCCTTGTTATTCCCGTTATTGTAGGGTAGAATTTTAACATTCGTGGAGGGGTGTCCGAGTGGCCTATGGTGACGGTCTTGAAATTCGTCAGCGGCTGTCCCTCCCAGTTCCATCAGATACGATTTCGTGCTACTTGGTTTAACTGACAGCCGCAGTTTGTATCTGGCTGTGTTACCCTGTACTGCTGCGTGTTAAATAATATGTCGGCAAAATGTCGGCAAAAGAGCAAACTTCCTAGAGAATAGTCAAAATGGGCAACTATGTACAATAGGCAGATTTTCCAAGTTAGCTTTTGGTCTTAATAATTAGCCAGATACAAAATGGACATTTGTTCAACTGGACGGGGAGGCGGGGGAGGGTCGAACTCTACCTAAAACACAACTAATTTTAGCCTCGTGGATTGCTACCTTTATTGGTTTCAGGTAGAATTTTTGAAATAAACCGGAATTCGTAATAACTTCAAAGCGTTATTTACTAAGATTTTCTTTTTATCCTCGTGAGTATTTCCATGTCATTTATAGCGCTGAAAAATTCTAAACTCTAATACAAGCAACTTCATGCCCCGTGTCAATAGTACGCAGAGGCGGCATAGCTTGGGAACATTCAGGTATAGCCATAAAGCAGCGTGGATGGAAGGGGCAGCCGTGTGGCGGGTTTAAGGGGCTGGGCACCTCGCCTTTGAGGATGATCCGCTCCCTAGTTTCTTCAATAAATGGGTCGGCGATGGGTATGGCAGAAAGTAACGCCCTTGTATAGGGGTGTAGGGGTTTTTCGTAGAGGGCTTTGGACTGGCAAATTTCTACGATATGACCCAAGTACATTACTGCCACACGGTCGCTGATATGGCGTACAACCGAAAGGTCGTGGGCGATAAAGATGTAGCTTAAGTTTTTAGATTTGTCCTGTAGATCTTCCAGCAGGTTGATAATCTGTGCCTGGATGGAGACGTCGAGGGCAGAAATTGGCTCGTCGCAAATGATGAGGGAAGGGTCACAGGCAAGAGCGCGAGCGACGCCGATGCGTTGCCTCTGACCTCCGGAAAACTCATGTGGAAAGCGGTCAGCCATGAAGGGGTCGAGACCGACGATACGGAAAAGTTCCTCAACTCTGTCCTTGTATTCGCCCTTGGTCATGGCTATGCGGTGGATTTTCAGAGGTTCGCCGACAATGCTACCGGCGCTCTGACGCGGGTCAAGTGAGGAATATGGGTCTTGGAAGATAAGGGCTATATTTTTCCGGACATTTTGTAATTTGTATTCGGACAACGAGGTAATATCATTGCCTTGGAAGACAATTTTACCGGCAGTAGCGCGGTAAAGACTGAGCACGCAACGGCCGACAGTTGTCTTACCGCAACCACTCTCGCCCACTAGTCCTAACGTTTCGTTCTTTATCAAATTAAAGCTTACCCCGTCAACCGCTTTTACGTCGGCTACCTTGCGTCGTAATAGTCCCCGCATGACAGGGAAATACATCTTTAAATCTGTTACTTTTAAAATAGTGTTATCCCGGTTCTGCTTCAACTCTTTTTCTCCTTGGTATTAACGTAGCACCGGATAAAATGGTTGCTGCTAACAGATGTAAGCTCCGGCCAGGGTTTCTTAGAGCATTTATCAATTTTCCAGGAGCACCTTGGTAAGAAGGCGCAGGTTGGTGGCATGTTAATGAGATTGGGAGGCAGCCCGTTGATGGGTATAAGTTTCTTGCCTTCCTCTTCGTCTAGCCTGGGGATACACTTCAGCAGCCCTATAGTGTAAGGATGGCGGGGTCGGCCGAAAATTTCTTTGGTTGGACCGGACTCAACAATGCGACCGGCGTACATGATGTAGATTCGCTGGGCATATCTGGCCACAACACCCAGATTATGCGTCACGATAACCAACGATGTCCGGAATTGCTGTACCATATTCTTCATCATTTCTAAAAGCTGTGCCTGTGTGGTCACATCTAGGGCGGTGGTGGGTTCATCAGCGATAAGGATTTTGGGGTTGCAGGAGAGCCCCATGGCAATCATGACTCTCTGGCGCATGCCGCCGCTGAAATTATGAGGATAATCATCAATACGCTTCTCGGCGGCCGGGATACCAACCATGTCTAATAACTCGATGGCCTTTTTACGGGCATCGTCGGCATTCATTTTCTTATGCAGTACTAGCATTTCCGTTAGTTGTTGAGCGATGGTTAATACGGGATTAAGGGAAGTCATAGGTTCCTGGAAAATCATGGCGATTTTAGCGCCACGGATGGCGCGCATCTCCGGGCCGTGTGGTTGGTACTCAAGAAGGTTTTCCCGCTCGAAGATGACCTCGCCGCCGGTAATTTCGCCAGGGGCACTAATAAGCTGCATGACGGAGAGCTGGGAGACAGACTTACCGCAGCCGCTTTCACCTACCAGCCCGATGATTTCTTGTTCGTCGATATAGTAGGAAACACCGTTGACGGCTTTGACCACACCGCTCTCGGTCTTAAATTGCGTTACCAAATCTTTAACATGTAATAGTTCTGCCATAATGTTATGTTCTTAAAATAGACTCTATATTACACCTCTAAGCCTCGGATCCAAGGCATCCCGTAAACCGTCACCCACCATGTTAAATGCAAAGACGACCAGCATGATGGCCAGGCCAGGAGCAAAGGAAAGAACGGGATTTGATAGCAGAAAACGGTAGCCATCGTATACCATAGAACCCCAGGCTGCACCCGGCGGCCTAATACCAATGCCAAGAAAGCTTAAGCCGGCTTCAGCTAAGATGACGGAACCGAGTTGTAGTGTCACTAGCACTATAATCGGTGGTAAAGTATTCGGCAAAATGTGATTTAGCATAATACGCCATTTATCGGAACCCATAGCCCGTTCTGCCAAGATGTAATCATTTTCTTGGACACTGAGGGTTAGACCGTGCATTACCCTAGCATATCCGGGGAGCGTGGCGACGGCCAAAGCGATGATGACATTTTGTATGCCGCTGCCGAGCACCGCAGCTAAAAGAAGGGCTAGCAAAAGCATCGGAAATCCCATGAGTGCGTCCATAGCTCTCATTATAATCATATTGATGATAGCACCAAAATAACCCGCAACTAAACCCAGAACTATACCCGCTATAGCCGCGGTTATTGTCGTAACAAACCCCACAATCAGGGCTGTCCTAGCACCGTAAATAAGTCGGCATAATGTATCTCTACCTTGAATGTCTGTTCCGAGGAGATGCGTCCAGGACGGTTGGGCTAGAGATTCACCCAGATCTCCGATATATGGGTCATAGGGAGTTAGCCATGGGGCAAAGATGGCAGCGATAACAAGTAAAGTCAATATTACAAGTCCGAATATAACAAGCTTGCGTTGAAAAAATACCCTGCGAAAACGACGCCACTCGTTCACACGCGGTGGTGCTTCTGAAAATTCTCGTATCATCGTGGTATTTTTGGTCATTATCTAGATTCTCCTAGCCGTAACGTATCCTAGGATCAAGCCAACCGTAAGATATATCGACAATCAAGTTACACGATATAACTATCGCTGCAATCAATAGAGTACCTGATTGAACAACGACATAGTCCTGGGCAAAGACACTGGTCACCAGAAGTCTGCCGACACCGGGAATAGCAAATACGGTTTCAACGATAACGGCGCCGCCAAAAACCATGCCAAGGCCAATACCCATCAAAGTAATCACTGGAATAAGGCTATTTTTCAGGGCATGCTTGATAATTATGGTACGTTCAGGCAGTCCTTTGGACCACGCTGTGCGGATATAGTCCTGCCGGATGACCTCAAGCATGGCTGAACGCATCTGGCGAGCTGTATATGCCATACCAGTAATGGCGAGACAGATAACCGGCATAATAATCTGCTTGGTGTTCAACCAGAAATCTTCAAACGGCGAAGTATAGCCGTATATAGGTAGCCAATGGAGCTTGAGACCGAAGACATATATTAATAACGCCCCCAACCAGAAAACCGGGATGGTAATACCAATATTTGCCAGTGTGGTCGATACTGAGTCTATCCAGGTGCCTCGCCTTATACCCGCAAACAAGCCTAATAAAATACCAAAAACATTGGCAATGATGAACGCCACAAGACCCAAGTGTAGCGTTATGGGGAAACGCTCTCCAAGGAGTTTACCTACATCCTCGTGATAGTATATTGAAGTTCCCAGATCTCCCCGAAAGATTCCCCCAAACCAGTCAAAATACTGCATCATTACGGGTTTATCTAGGCCATACTCATGCCGGAGGCTTTCTAGCTGCGCACCTGACAACGAGCCTGACGAAGCTTGTTGACCTATGAAAATAGTCAATGGATCGCCGGGTAATAGACGCATCGCGAAAAAGACAATCAAAGTCATTATGATGAGAACAATAATCCCTTGAATTAACCGACGAATAATATATGAAGTCATCTTATATCTGAATTATTATCCAAGATTTTCCAGTTAAAAATATCCTCGCTACTTCACCGTATTATCTGCTGTGATTGATATGGCACCTATTATCGATATTCCTTAATTTAATTGCCAAACTGGGTGGCTCACCATCTCTTACAATGGTGTTTAGAAAGTGAGTCACCCAGTTTTTTATATTGGGTTATTTAGTGATGTGCCATCCAAACTTCTTCAGTCTGCCAGCGAACAAAGCCTTGAGTATATTGAGTGCTGTGCACCCATGTTTGCTGTATGGTAAATGCCACGCTGCCATAAACCGGTATTATCAAGGCGTTATCCGATAAATAATCCATCACTTGTCCGCACCAATAAATTTGGTCTTCTATGGACTCTGCTGCCATGGCCTGCTTATCCATATTCAGCTGTTCAGCTGTTCGACCTAGATAGGAGATCCAGGTGAACGGGTCATTGCTGAACCAGCGTATGTAGGTCTGCAGATAGTTGGTATCCATGCCTCCGGCAAAATACCATAACATATCTGAGTCTGCCGGCGGTACATTGGTTTTGCCGTAGGCAGTGCCGAAGTATCTGCCTGCGTCTGCGACATCAATCGTGACCTCAAAACCAACCGCATCAAGTTGTTGTTTTACCATGGTGCAGGCATCAATCGGATCAGGACCGAAGGCGTTCGTTACCATCAACGTGACCTTGCAGGGGTTGGAGGTAGAGTAGCCTTCAGCGGCCAGAAGAGCTCTGGCTTGATCTAGGTCATACGAGCGACCGCGATCCGGGTCGTAAGCCCATTCTCCCGACGGAGGCAAGGACTTCACACTCGCAAATAACCCGTGCCCTATCGCTTGGGCGATTCCTGCTTTATCGATAGCAAATTCTACCGCTTTCCGCAGGTTCTGGTTATTCATCTTACTATCTGGATTGGTGGTATTGGGCCAGATACCCCAGGGTAACATTGGCCAGGCACTCTGTTTTACATAGCCAGCAGCTATCAACTCCACTGCATCCTTTGCGGGAGAGCCCCATATGTCCGCATCACCCGCTTCGAAAGCAGACCTAGCAGTCACGGAATCAGGGATGTAAGTAACCTGAATCCCATCAAGGTAAGGCCTACCTTGACGCCAGTAATTGGAGTTCTTGACCCATGTCATGCTAACGTCGCGTTGAAAATTTTCCAAGATGAAGGGGCCAGTACCGACGATATGAGTCCGAGCCCACTCCTTACCTGTTTCAAGGTCTCCGCCTGAAGCCGCATCCCAGGCAGCCTTAGAATACATGGCTGTCCACCAGCCCCAAGTAGCCATCATCTGGTTATTATACTTGGTCATTTCGATAATGAGTGTATGTTCATTGGGAGTACTAAAGGCCTTAAAGTAATCCATGTACGGCATGGCTCCGGCATCAATGACCTGCTGAAGGTTCCATTTTGCTACATAGGCTGTCAGTTTCGAACCGTCTGAGAAATAGACATTCTCCCTTATGTGGAAGGTTATCGTCAGGCCCACCGGGTCTACATCTACACTCTCAGCTAGAACTGGTTCGACTCCAGTCGAAAATCCTCCCCTGTCGCTGGTTGTATCTACCAATGCTTCGGCAGCCGGGAAAATCGCTGAGCGGTCACCCGGACCCATCAAAGGTACGTAGCTCAATATCTGCGGGCCGGATGCGGCGATAATTCTCAAGGTTCCACCATATTCGGGCTGATTTACAGCTGATGTTGTTGTCGTCGTTGTCTGTGTTGTTGTCTGTGTTGTTGTCGATGATGTCGTCGTCTGTGTTGAAGTACAGCCAACCAGCATCATACTAGCAATGATAATAAGGGCTAAGGATAAAAACACCAATTTTTTCATATTTGACTTAATCTCCTTTTTGGGAATTTCCTGATTGAACTCCGATTATTCTTCTCACATAACTTGTCTCCTTTCCAAATTACTTAATGGCTATGTTTTTCACTGGCTTTGATGATCTTTGACCTTTATCAAGAG